>JALUPA010000376.1 GCA_027054335.1 Ardenticatenaceae bacterium | reverse complement strand
GGTGGGGGGATTGGGCACGGCCGTAGCCTCTGCAGTAGGCGTCGGCGTGTGGGTGGGGGGTAACGGGGGAGTGGGGGTTACGGCCGTATTCCCTTCCGGCGTAACCCCCACTCCCACGTTAGCCCCCACCAACACGCCGACGCCTACTGCAGAGGCTACGGCCGTGACCAATCCCCCCACCCAGGCTGTTACTGCCGCACCTCTGCCTGCCACCGGCCGCGATTTGCTCTTTTTGGCCGACGGGGCCTTCCGCCAATGGAACCACAACACCCGCCAGATTGAAACCATCCTGCCTGGCCCCGACCCCGCCAGCCGCATCCGTGATGAGGAAACCCGGCTGCCCAACTTCATCGGCGATATTACCCATTACGCCATGAGCGCAGACGGCAAGCGGGCTGTTGTGGCCCGCTTGACGGCCACCGAACTGATTGGCGAACCGGACGGCGCGAACATTCCCCAGCAAACGTTTGAACTGCTGTTCATAGACATGATCAGTCGGGAAGTGTGGACGCTGGTCCCCCAAATTGATAACCTGCGCAGCCTGGCCCTTTCTACCGATGCCCGGCAGTTGGCCTTCGTGGGTACGGGAATGGACGGAGCCAAACCGCTTGCTCCGGAAGAACCACTGCCGAACAAACTGTTTGTGCTGCCAACCGGTGGCGGCAATCCCGGCCTTATTCGCCAGATTCGCATCTGCGAGCCGACCTGCGTCGGGCTGGCCTGGCATCCCGACAATAATTTGCTGGCTTTTGGCGACGAGGCGGCGTTGTGGCTGTTTAATCTGGCGGCCAGCGAACCGGAAATGTGGCTGCCCAATCCGGCGGGAGATACGGCCGTTTACACACCGGTTGATTGGGCCAGAAACGGCCGTTACCTGATGCTCTGGAAGGAGGGGCGGGAAGGAGGTTCGCGCGTCGTCCTGGACGTGCCCACCCGCCAATTGGCTGACGTACCTAACACCTTCACCGCCGCCGAGCCATTTCCCGTGCAGACGACGTGGCTGCCGGATGACCGTCTCTACGTCCTGCGCAGCCTCTCGCTGGAAGGAGCGCTGACGCCGACGGCCGAATTGTGGCGCATCCAGCCGGAAAACGGCGTCGTCTCGCGGGAAGAATGGGCCGTGCTGTCCGACCAACCTTTGGGGGCCAGTGGACAGCAGTATCTGGAAGACGGCCGTTTTGCCTACGTCCTTTTTGCCCCGGATGCCAACCCGGCAGCCGGGACGTACATTCTCAAAGGGATGGCGGAGACGCCGCAGCGGGTAAATGCCGTCCCGCCGGTGATGTATGCGCCTGACGAGCAGAAGGCGCTGTGGGCGGCGGACGGTTCCGGGGCGATCATTGTCAGCGGAGAGCGGGTTTATTTTGCGCCCACGGAGGGGGATGCTTTGTTTGAGGTGACGGCCGTGCTGGGCAGCGACCCCGCGCAATTCCACTGGCAGCCGGAAATTGTTGTGCCTTAGATGCAAGATGGCAGGTAATTTGGGTGTCCCCCTGCTTTCCCCGCTCCCCTGCCCCTCTGCTCTTTTAGCTGAAAGCCAGATGGACGCCCAACGTTATAAGCAGCGCTCCCAACCCCCTATCCAGCCATAGGCCCACCCGCCGGTTGTTTTGCAGCGATTCGGTCAGCCGGGAACCGGTAAAAACCAGCAGCGGTTCAATCAGGGCGGCAACGACGATGATGAGGCTGCCGTGTAAAAACATCTGCGCCCCAACCGGCCCCGCACCTGGAACGACGAATTGGGGCAAAAAAGCCAGGAAAAAGATGGCTACTTTGGGATTCAACGCAGACACCAGCACGCCTTGCCGGTAAATGACCCAGGCGTGTGGTTTCTGGCGTGGTGTGTCCGTCGCATCTGCGCGTTGGGTGAGCGGGCTGCCGCGTGAAAAGAGCGCGTGCAAACCCAGCCAGACCAGATACGCCGCTCCCGCCCATTTCACAAGAGCAAAGGCCACGTCTGACGCCGCCAAAATAGCGGAAAGCCCAATGGCCAATGGCCGCCAGAATGACGTGCAAAAATGTGCCGCTCCAAATGCCCGCCATAGCGGCAAACCCGGCGCGACGGCCGTTGCTGGCTGCCTGCCCCAAAATAAACGCCATGTCCGGCCCCGGCGACAGGTTTAACAAAACGGCCGCAGACAGGAAGGTAAGCCAGTGGAGGGATGTGTAATCAAACATTTTGCTGCTCCAGAACATTCATTGGCTGGTTTGCTCTGATAGTAGCACAAAAATTGTAACGAGCAATACCAATTTTGCTCGTTACACAGGTTGACCGGATTGGTTGGGGGAGCGGATAACGCTGCTTAGACCGCAGAGGCCTTTTGGCGGGCGCGGAAGCGGCGCACCTTGTCCCGGTTGCCGCAGGTGAGGTCGTTGCACCAGCGGCGGCTGTTTCCTTTGGTCTGGTCGAAAAAGACCCAGTTGCAGCCGGGATTGGGGCAGATTTTGATGCGTTTTTGCTGTTTGGGGTTGAGCATGTGGGCCAAGGAGGCGGCCGTTTCCGCCAACACCCAACGCCAGCCGGATTGAACGGGCCGGTATTCCACGACGTATTCTTCTACGGCCGTCCGGTGCAAGGCGCGGATGCCCGGTTCGGCCAGATATTCGTTCAGAAGGGCGATTTCTTCGTCTGTCAGGGGACGGTTTTGGTTCAGGGTTTGGGCTATGCGGCGGAAGTGGGGGCGGACGGCCGTTAGTTCCCGGCGCAGTGCCTCCAGTGGCGCGCCGGTAAACTGATAATGCGCCAGCAGCGTTTGCAGCCAGGCGTCGTCTGCCAGATGGTCAGTCAGGTTGCCGAAGCCGTCGTAATGTTCGCTGTTGACGATGTCCAGCCACAGGATGTGGCCGAAACCGTCTTTGATAAATTGCTCTTTTTGCTTGTCCATATGAGCTCAAAATTAGAGATACCACCTGTCTTACCTCAAAGGAGGGTGCCAGCCGGCTTGAATCCAGTATCGTCGTGCGTTTACCAGAGAAGGCTGATTCAGGCGCAGTGCCGCCACAGTGGCCCGGCCGATTGGCGTAATACCAATAATTTGCGCACCTTTGGCTGCCCATTGAAAATGTTCTTGCCAAATTTGCCAGCGCGGATTGAATAACGGCATGTGTTGACCTGTAATAGGGTCAACGGCCGTCATCCGGTTTGCCTTGTGTTTGTTACAGAGCGAACAGGCCAACCAAAGGTTGTTTTCTTCCGTTTGACCGCCCAACGACACAGGAATGAGATGGTCTATCTCCATCGGCGTACCGGCAATCCACTCTGGCGTCAAACAATAACCGCAACGGTATTGTGCTGTTTCTGCTACTTTGATTCGTAATTCGGGGGGAATCGGTACCCGGTTCATGAGGCAGAAGGCATCAACTCGGAAATATCATAACCGCGTTCTTTAAGCAAAACGGCCGCTCGCGCCCGGAGCAGCATGGTTTTTTCGTATTGATGAACCAATTCCTCCTGACGGCTTTGTTCTGCTGGAGAGAGCTTTTCCGCTTGCTGTTTCCAGTTTAATGCTTCCAACTCTGTTGCCGCGTCCGGCGACAGTCTGCTGCGGGCAATTTCCCACAAAGCGTCATCTTCCAGGGAAGATAGCGCAGCCACCGCTTTTGCCAGATCAGGCGGGAGTTCCTGGTTTAGAGGCACGGCCGTAACCAGCACATCCAGCAGCTCATCTTCCACACTGCGCTCCGTTTCCTGCGCCCGTTGCTTGAGGCGGCGGTAAAGCAAATCCGGTACATTTAATGTGATGGGATGTACAGTCATATCAACCTCCATATCCATTGTAGCATATTTACCAACCCGCAAACACGGCTAAATTGCCGGTATGAGTTACACACTACCGGAAAACATCCAGAAAATCCTGAAAAACCTATCCACAAAGCCGGGCGTCTATTTGCACAAAGATAAATTTGGCGCAGTGAACCGGGCAGAGTACCGAGCGATGATTCAATCGTTGATGGATTTTCTCAGCGGCAAATCAGACCACATCACTAAACTCGACTTTATCCATTTTAAGTGGTGTAACACATAGAATCCACCAGACCATTGAAAAAAGAAGTTGGAATTAGCACATAGTCCGGGTTTGGGGCTGATTTGATATGTTTCCCCCATAGTCCAAAC
>JALUPA010000375.1 GCA_027054335.1 Ardenticatenaceae bacterium | reverse complement strand
ACCATTCAGCCACATCGCAGCTTGTTACCTGATAGCCCAAACGGGCAAATGCCTGTGAGACCCGCGTCGTGCCGGAAAAACCGTCAAAAATAGTAGCCACCGGTAAATTATCAACCAGCGAAATGATCTTGGGTAGCAATTTTAACTTGGAACCGGCATACTTTATGCCTTGCGTGCTGGGCGGCGCTATATGCAGGTTGGGCAAGAGGGGCAGCGTCGGGTTAAGCATTGTCCCCTGGTCGACTCCTCTCCATTGCCACTCCCAAACCACTCAATCTTTAATGTACGGCTGACCCAAAGCCTGCGGTTTTGTCGCCCCCCACTTGGCCCGGAACCACTTTGTTGACATAAGCATCAACACACCCAAAGTCATAGCGAAGGGAACCATGCGCCACAGGTATCTTGACATAACGCCAGGCAACACCAGTTGCGGATTGAGCGACAACTGCCACAACGTGCCGAAAAGCAGAGACCCGCCCATCAGAATAAAAGGATTCCACATAGAGAAAAAGACCAACGCCAGGGCGATAAAACCCCAGCCCAGCAAAAAATTATAGCTCCAGACCGGATTGTAATCCAGCGAATAAATCGCTCCGGCAAATCCCATAAGCATTCCCCCGCCGGTAACGCACAAATAGCGGGTTCGGGCTACGTTAATGCCAGAAACCTCGGCCACCGACGGGTCTTCCCCCACAGACCTTATCCGCAATCCCAGGCTGGTCTTGGCGAGAATAAACCAGAGAAGCACCGCCAAAACAATGCCAATAAAAAAGAAAGGAGAAAGACCCATAATACCGGGAATCCTCTCCATGCCCAAAGGGCCGGTATACGGTGAACCCAGATAAGTCGTCAGGCCAAAACCCATGATCCAGATACCCATCCCACTCACCACCTGGTCGCCCCCCAGGGTGATAGAAAAGACGCCGTGGAGAAAACCCAGAAAACCGCCCACGGCAATCCCTACAATAAAACCAAGCAAATAATTCCCGGTCATTTGTGCGGTGATGAAGGCCAACGTCGCCCCAAACAACATGACGCCTTCAATGCCCACGTTAAGAATCCCGGCGCGCTGCCCTAACAGTTCGCCGAGACCGGCAATCAGGAATATGGTGGAGGCGTC
>JALUPA010000374.1 GCA_027054335.1 Ardenticatenaceae bacterium | reverse complement strand
TTAAACTGACGCCTTGTGTGGGGGATACGGCCGTATCCCCCACACCTTCTGTCAAAATTGCTACCTGTGATTGCGGTCTGGTCCATCTGCCCGCAAACGGTTTTATGACGGCCGTCACCCTCCTTGTTCTCCTTTCTCCGGGCTTGGTTTTGCGGTGGGATACGGCCGTAACCATCCCCCCTACTCCTCCGCCCCGTTGACCAGTACCGCCACCAGCAATCAGCAGTACTTTTTCCCAAAATCCAAACTTTACACGGAGAGAATTTACCTATGGCTAAAAAATCGAAAACCTCTTTGCGCACTCGCCGGGCGGAACAGTTGGCCCAACGGAAGAGAAAGCGCCGCATGTACTACATTTTCGCCGGCGTCGGGGCCGTCGTCATCATTGCCCTTTTCGCCGTCATTCGACAGGCTAACGCCCCGTCTCTGGACGACGTTGTTCTGCCGGAAACTCTGGAATCACCCCCCGACGCCGACGGCAAAAACTGGGGGCCGGAAGACGCTCCCGTCGTCATCGAAGAATATTCCGATTTCCAATGACCATTCTGCAAGCAATTTGCTACTGGCGCGGGACGTCAGCTCATGGAAACATATGCCGGAACCGGAAACGTACGTTTTGAATACAAACATTTTGCCTTCATCGGTAACGAGTCTGTCAAAGCGGCCGAAGCGGCCGAATGCGCGGCCGAGCAAGATATGTTCTGGCCTTACCACGACACTATTTTTGCCAATCAGCGCGGCGAAAATGTGAACGCTTTCAGCACGGCCACTCTGAAAAACTTTGCCTCTGCCCTGGGGCTGGATACCGTGGCCTTTAACGACTGTCTGGATTCCGGTAAATACAGCCGGGTGGTGCGCAATGAACTGGAGGAAGGGAAAGAACGAGGCGCAACCTCTACACCCACCCTATTTATAAACGGCGAAATGGTTAAGGGAGCTATACCTTTTGATCAGTTACAATCAATGGTAGAAACTATCTTGGCCAATCAGTAGAGTAGGCATTATTGGCGTAGCATTCAGCCCCCTCGTTCCCTGCTCCGCGGGGAATGTGCCCGCCGGACGCTCTGCGTCGCGTGGACGCAGAGCGTCCGGACGGGTATTCCCACGTAGAACGTGGGAATGAGATGGGGGAGTAAACATTTGTTAGCGAAAATTCTTTACAAACAGAGTAAGTTTTAAAAAATCTGCGTCATCTGCGTTAATCTGCGTCCTATTCATTGGTTTGAGGCGTAGCTTCGCTGGATGGTTACTTATTGGAACAAGATTTACCCACAGAGACAGCCTATGAACAAAAAATCGCTCATACTGCTTCCCTTGCTAATGCTGGCTGTTTTGTTGGCCTTAAGCGAAATGATCCAGGCGGTAAAGTGGGTTCAGGCCAACCCTGTGGCCAATCACACAACACCGGGTACATTGCAGTATTATGTGACGACACGCTCCATTGGCTTTGAGTGGCCGGTGACGGGTGACGATAATCATAATGCTGTCGTTACTGTACAATACCGCCAGCAGGGGGCAGCGGCCTGGAAACAGGCCCTGCCCTTGTTTCGGGTGGATTACAACGGGGCTAACATGCTGGCTGGCAGCATTCTTTTCCTGGAACCGGGTACGGCCTATGAAGTGCAGTTAGCTTTATCTGATCCGGATGGGGGTAGTGACAATCGTTTGTTGACGATTGCCACGCGGGCCGAACCGAAGATACCGGTGAACGGCCGTACCCGGCACGTCATTCCCGGATCAGGCGGCGGCGACGGTTCCACAACCAACCCCTTCCGCGGCATTGACGCGGCTCAGGCCGTAGCCCAACCCGGCGACATCTTCCTGCTTCATGCCGGTTATTACGCTGCCGATACCAGTGGGGAAATCACCTTTGACATAGACGGTACGACAGATAATTACATCGTCTGGAAAGCAGCCGGAGATGGTGAAGTCACCCTGGACAGCGTGCGTATTGCTGCTGATTATATCTGGTTGGAGGGGCTAACACACATCGCCAGCGGCTACAGCTTGCGTACCTACAATAATCCCCAAAGCGTGGTTATCAAGCGCAACACCTTCGTTAACTGCCATTACTGTATCTACCTCAATCAGGGTGGCGCAAACTGGACCATTACTGACAACATCATTACCGGCGACGTAGACCCGGCCAGCGGCACATTCAGCGGCGAAGGGATTGAGTTGAACAAGACCAGCGGCCACATCGTGGCCTACAACCGTATTTCCAGAGTAGCCGATGGCATCTCCTACCCCGCCAGCAACGTAGACATTTACGGTAATGACATCTTTGATGTGTCTGATGATGGCATTGAAGGAGATTATGGCTATGCGAATATCAGAATTTGGGGTAATCGTATCTCCAATCCGCTGCACAACGGCATCAGCTTCCAACCGATGAACGGTGCGCCCTGGTACGTCATCCGCAATCAAGTCGCTGCGCCTTTGGAAGACGCTCTCAAACTGCGCAGCGGCGTAGATCGCGTCCTGCTGGCGCACAACACGTTGGTCGCCTGGTCAGGGCCGCAGTCGTCAGAAACTTACCGCCTGCTGGCCATGCAATCCAATAACAATTTGTGGATTTCCGTACAGGATCGGTACGCCTGGGAAAATAGCAGCGGCGGTACAGCCGACTGGCGCACCAATCTGGACTATGATGGCTTTGATTGGGGCAATTACGTCTACGCCTTCAAATGGGGCAGCCGTTACCCGGATTTAGCCAGCTTTACGGCCGCTACCGGTCTGGAAGCAAACGGTATCCGGGTGGACAAAAACAGTTGCTTTGCCACATTCAACGTTCCCAACCCGCCGCCAGCGCCAATGCCCTTCCAGTTTATGACCCTGCGCTCTGACTGCAATGCGGTAGATGCGGGCATTGCGCTGCCCAATATCAACGACGATTACCAGGGCAGCGCCCCCGATTTGGGCGCGTATGAAGTGGGTGCAGACCTGCCCCACTATGGCCCGCGTGACGCGCAGGATTTACGGTTGACCGGTATACCAGCCGATCAAACCATCTACCTGAACTGGCAGTTAAACGCTACCCTGCCCATGACCGCTACCTGGCGAATCAGTTACACCGGCCCGCCAGGCAGCCCCCCTTCCCCCGTTACCGGACTCACTTATGACACATACAATCTGGCACTGACCAATTTGACCAACTACACTTTTTACCCGGTTACGCTTAATGCGATGGTGGAGGGCACGGCCGTATTAACTGACACAATCACCGTAATGCCTACGGATATTTTGGTTTATCTTCCACTGGCTACACGAAATTAAACAAGAAATACCTGGAGACTTTTCATGGATTCTGGAAAAATCATTCGTTTCGGCGTGCCGTTGGCGCTTATTGTGGCGTTTACGGCCGTATCCGGCAGCCTCTATTTCAGCGAAATCGCCGGCTTTGTCCCTTGCCGCCTCTGCTGGTACCAGCGCATCCTCATGTACCCCCTGGTCATCGTCATCCTCATCGGCCTGATTGAGCAGGATGAGATAATGCCCCACTACGTCTTGCCCTTTTCCATCAGCGGCATCGGCGTTTCCAGCTATCATTATCTGCTGCAACTGGGCGTTATCGGCGAAGCCGGCGCCTGTGCCATCGGCATCCCCTGCAACCTGCGCTACGTTAACTACGCCGGTTTCATCACCATCCCCTTCATGGCGCTGGCGGCATTCATTCTCATTACAATCATTATGCTGGCAGTGAAACGGGCATATGGGAAACTGGAGCCCGGGATGTAGGTCAATTTTGCAAAATTGACCTACAAGGAAATCAACCCCAGGCGCAAGGCGGCAATGACCGCCTGGGTGCGGTTCGGCTGGTTGAGCTTGGCAAAGATACGTTTAACGTGGGTGTGGATAGTGGTTTCGCCAATGGAAAGCTGGGCAGCCATCTCTTTGTACGTCACGGGCATCGCCATCAGTTGCAGCACTTCCAGTTCCCGGGGCGAAAGGGCCACCGTCTCCGGCGTGGACGCTGCTTGCTGACGGCTGCGCTCCAGTAATGCTTGAGTAATTTCCGGCCCCAGGTAACGCTGCCCCCCAGCAACAATGCGAATGGCGTGGGCTAATCCCGCCGGGCTGATGTCTTTATGCACAAAGCCGTCTACGCCTTGATCGAGGGAGTCGAGTACGGCCGTTTCCACCGGCGCGCCCGAAAGCAGCAAAGTACACACCTCGGCTTGCTGCTCCTTGATTTGCCGGGCCGCTTGCAAACCGTCCAACTGGGGCATCTTCCAGTCCAGCAAAGCCAGATGCGGCTCCATCTCGGCCGCCAGCGCTACCGCCTCGGCCCCATCCCGCGCTTCCCCCACAATCTCCAAATCCGACTCCTGGCCTAAAACCAAAACCAACCCCTGGCGCACCACAGCATGATCGTCAGCAATAATGATGCGAATACTATTCATTATCGTCATCCAGTCTTGACAAACTCGGGGGATGCCAGCCTGCTCGCACCCAATTCTGACGTACAATAATTGCCAGTTTGTTATTCAAATGCAACGCATGAACCGTGGCTCGACCACATGGTGTCAAACCAATTATCTCAGCACCGTCATCGTTCCAGGAAAAATGCTCCTGCCAGTGTTGCAAACGTGGGTTAAAAATTGTTACACGCTGGTTAGATTGTGGATCAACGCTGTCTGTTTGTGTCCATTTGTATTGATTGCATAATTCACAGGCAAGACAAAGGTTGCTCGCATCATCTGTTCCTCCTTTGGATTGAGGAATAATGTGATCGACCTGCAATCTCCCCAAAATGTATTCTTGGTGACTCAAACAATACTCACAACGATTGCCGGCACGCTCCTCAACTAATTGGCGAATTAATGAAGAGACAGTCATCCTGCGAGAGAGGGACGCAAACCGCGACGAACGACTTCCGCCAAAGCTTCAGACTTCCGTAATTGCCCGATTTGATAAATATGCAGCAAGGTCAATAATTCATACCTCTCGGCTTCTGTCAAACTTGATTGCTTCCCTTTTTTCTGAAGATACCCCAAACGCTCATTTTGGGCGCTTTCCATCTTCATGTCGGCCAACTTCAAAACTTCTCGATCCGGAAGATCGGCCACAGGTGGCTGCGTCATACCAGGAATATCGTCTAACGTTAACCACATCATTTCCAATGAATCTGATAGAACTTCCGCCGTATCACGATGTGTAATGGCGCCCATACGTTGAGCACTTTTGATCAGATGCTCAGGAAGCGTCAGCGTAATTTCACTAGCCATAATTACCTCTCTTTTGCCCTGTCTTTACCCTATTCTAGTGTCATGTTGGCTGGGATGTCAATGATGATAGACGTGCCTGCGCCCGGCTGGCTGAAAATATCGCAGGTTCCGCCGAGGGAACGGGTGCGCTCCTGCATTCCGCGCAAGCCGAAATGCTCCCGGCCGTGCTCCTGAGCCAGCGCCACTTCCGGTTCAAAGCCACGGCCGTTATCCCGAATAGAAAGTATTGCCCGGCCGTCCGCCACGTCCACGCACACGCTGGCCTGATTGGCGGCGGCATAATAAACGATATTGGTCAACGCTTCCTGAGCAATACGGTACAAGCTGCGCCGGGCGCGAGCCGACAAGGCGCTGAAATCCCCGCGAATGTCAAAATTGATGTGTAGATTATTCGCCTGCAAAACATCCGTGGCATAATGATGCAGATCGGTGGCAAACGCCTCGGCCGTCATCTCTTCCGGCCAGATGTCGTGGATGGTGCGGCGGATTTCCCGGCGTACCGCTTCGGCCGTTTGCAACGCCTGTTGCAGTACAGGAACGGCCGTGTCCGGATTGTCCGGCAGCAGCTTAATCGCCCCGTCCAGGGTAAACACAATGCCAAACAGAGATTGGGAAACAGAATCGTGAATGTCCATGGCAATGCGGGCACGCTCTTCCTGCACGGCCGTTTCCCGGGCGCGGCGTTGGCGGGTCATCATCATCCCCAAAGTAACGGCCGTTTGCCGGGCAATTGCCTCCAGCGAGCGGCGGCGCGTCTCCTCGCCATCTCCTTCCGCCAAATCCACCATCATTACCCCTACCGGCTGAAGGCCCCAGCGCAGAGGCACAATCAGGCAGCCACTCATGTCGAAATAGGTGTTCAGCCAATTATCCGGCGTGCAGGGGTCATCTGTCGCCTGGCACATCCGGCCTTCCAGAACCGATTTTGCGGCCAGACCGCCTGATGGTGTCAGAGGCAGTTTGGCTTGGTGGGACAGCAATTTTGCCTCGCCCACCTGCCCGTTCTGCACCCGCCCCAGCCAGCCGGTAATTACATTTTCCTGGGAGTCTACCAAGCCGATAACCGCCTGCTGGCAACCGAAATCGGTAGTGACGGCCGTCAACACCATTTCCTGCACCTCTTCCACATCAACCGCGCTGTGCAACGAAGCAGTCAGCGCGTACAACACCTCCAAATCCTGATGCGCTGCGGCCAATTCCTCATTTGCCTGGGCCAAATCCTGGCTGGTTGCCCGCAGCCGGCTCAGCAATTTGGCCGCATAGCCAAACGTACCGCTAATCAGGTAAAAGCCTATGATGTTGACCAACACTACAAACCAATCCGGCGTTTCGCCAGAAGCCCACACACCAGTCAGCACCGCCAGTAAATAGAGCGGCACAAAAACCGTCGTGGCGATCATCGCACCGCGCAACTGAAAGAAGAAGGCAGCCACCATCAGGGGATTGAGGGCATATAAATAGTAAGGAGACCGCCAACCACCGGTAATCGCCATCAGATTGGCAATGACGAACAGATCAGCCAGAAGCAGCCAGGGGCGGTGTTGCAAAGTACGGTTTAGCCGGGCGGGGAAAAGGGAAATGGCAACGTTGAGGCAGACGGCCGTAACCAAAGCCACCATCCCTAGCCGGAAACCTATCTCACCATTGCCATAAGTGACAAACACATAGACCAACGGCGGGAGCAAACTGATCCAACGGTACAATACCAACAGCCGGAAAACCCGGCGATGGTCGTTAACAGGCATTGTCTTCAGCAAATTGCTTTCGTTACGCACAATTTACATTATACAAGGGTTCTGCCTTCCTCGAAATTGAATTGTCACCCCATCAATCTGTAGTTCCGGGAACTGCATAAATCAAAATAGAGTAGCCGACACGAGCATCCGGTTCGCGCTGGCGGAACCAGGCGTAGACGGTTTTATCTTGCAAGGGAAACTCCCACAGGCTGGTGACGCTGATGGCGTAGATGCCCGGTTCCGGTTGAGCCGGATCAAAAGGCAGGTTCCACCAGGCGTCGAAGAAAGCGGGCTGCCCCACGCCACCCAAACCGGGCAGCGGTTGGTACTGAATGCCGTAATATTCGGGGCGCGCCGTGCCAAACCAGCCCAGCTTAATTGCTTCGACGTCATTTTCCGCCATCCATTGCCGCAGGCGGATTAAATCCTGCCCCCAGTCAATGTTGCTGTCAATGAGAATGTTCCCGCCGTTAGCCGGGCCGCCAGCCGCCACGTTGAAAAAGCTGAGGTAGTGGGGATGGATGGACAGGGTAGCGAGGAGGAGGAATACGGCCGTAGCGCCAACGAGAATACGTAGTGCATAGTACGTAGTGCGCGCTGCGTGTTGCGTGAGGGCGGGCAGGCCGGCGATGAGGACGAGAAGGAAGGGCAGGATGGGCAGGAGGTGACGGTAGCCGATATTCAGGCCGCTTTGCATACTGATCGCCAAGTACACCAGGGCAGGAATGAGCAGATAGAGGGCCTGTTGGCGTGTGGCTGAACGCCAGAGCAGGGCGACGGCGGCAATGGGCAGAGCGATTAGAATGGCTAACGGGGTCTTGACCAGAAAGGCAACCGGAAAATAAGCCACGAAACCGGTATCCGAAAATTGGCCGAGGAGGAAGGACGGCCGTCCTCCCCCGCTGAGCAAGGCGATTTGTTCCACCCCGGCCCAATAGGTGGGCATGGGGCCGGATAGCTGGTTGAACGGCCGTAGCCAGTCCAACTGAAAACGAAACAGACCCCACTGGAAATTGTACGCCGCCCAGACAATTGCCAAAGAAACCAGCCCGGCCAAGAACAACTGCCCTAAACGCCGCACAAGGATACGGCCGTAAACTGCTCGCCCGCCATACAACGGCATAAACGCCAGCAAAACGAAAATGGGTATAAAAACCAGCGTAGATAATTTACTGCTAAACGCCAGCCCCAACGCCAGAGCAAACCAGAGCCAGCGTCGCCAATCCCAGCCAGAAGATGTCCACAAACGCCATAGCAAATAGGCGGTCAGAAAAATAAAAAATGCGCCGCCCAGATCGGTTGTAGCGTAACGGCCGTGGGCCAGCAAATTCGGGTCAAACAGCAGCAAAAAAAAAGCCAGAAAACCAGCCCCCCAACTGCGCCATAAAACCCGGGCAAAACGAAAACCCACCACTGCCAGAAACAGCAGCAAATAAACAACCGGCAGCCGCGCCAAAAAGACCATGCGCGTCACGTCCCGGTTATATTCCCAGAACAGTTTATCCGCGAAAAAGTACCAGTTCAGTCCTGCCGGTTCTTCTTTTGTCCAACTGGGAGCATCCGTAGGCAGACGAAGTTCCGGCAGGGTAAGCAGGGGCAAGGCGCTGAGAACGTTAACCAGTGGCGGGTGTTCCAGGCTGAGACGCGGATCGCCAGTGCGCAGCAGGGCCAGCCCGCGAGCGATGTGATTTTGCTCATCCATCGTGGGACTGTCCCCCACCATACTGGTTAACGCCAGGAAAAAGAAAAGGAGTACGGCCGTAACCACCAACCCTTTCCGATACAAAATAGTCATAACGGGCGGATTATAACAGAGATTGGGGATTGGTAATTGAGCAATTACCCAATTACTCAATTACCCACTAAAATCACGGGGTCATGGGCAAACATAAAACAACCATTATCAAGCTGACAATTACGGCCGTTCTCCTATTCGTTGTTCTGCGGCAAGTCAACTTTCAGGAAATGGCAGCTCTTTTAGGTAATACCAATTTATTTTGGCTGCTGGGGGGATTTACCCTCTTCCTGCTGGGTGTGGTTATTCGCGCTTTTCGCTGGTCTGTCTTGCTCAAGGGATTAGGGAGTAAAATTCGCTACGGCCGTTTGGTCGAACTATACTTTGTCGCCGGATTCTTCAACACAATATTCCCCTCCAGCATCACCGGAGACGTGGTGCGCGCTTATGAAGCCGCCCAGGATGTACCGGCCGGTACCGCCGCCGGTACTGTTATTATTGATCGGATCACCGGGATTTTAGCCCTATTTATGCTGGCCTTGCTGGCTTTGCCTTTTCGCCCGGGCGCTTTTCCTGACCTGCTCCTGATTCAGATTATCATCATCTGCATCGTGGGGCTGATTGGTGGATTTGTCATTCTGCAAGGCAGCCTGGTACGGAAATTCGGCCGTTTTATACCTAAAGCAGCCCGCCCGCTCTGGGACAAACTGGACACGGTACTGGCGGCCGTAGAAGTGTGCGGCTGGCGTTCTATCTGGCAGGCCATTGGCATCTCCATCATTTTCAACCTGATGCAAACCGGCTGGTGGTGGGCGGCCGGAAAGGCTTTGCCTTATGACATCCCCTTCGTCTATTACATGCTCACCACCCCCATCATGTCTCTGGCCATCCTACTGCCTTCTATCGGCGGCCTGGGTATTCGTGAAGGTATAGCGCCTCTCCTGTTTACCGGCGCCGGACTGAACTACAGCGAAGCCGTCGCCCTTTCCCTGTTGGTATTTGCCATTGAACGCACCGCTGGCCTGATGGGCGGGCCAATTTATATCTGGACAATTTTGCGCCGGGACCGCCAAGCCTTATTATCCAGATAGTACCATCTGGGACTCATCCCCCCTATAATTCACATGCAAAATAAGGTAAGATAACAAAAATAAGGCAGTCGGTATGGTATGCCAAAACCGGTCCTATATTAACATAAATATATTGGTTTTAATTTCTGAATGGAAAAACAATGCCAAACAAAATCAAAGTATGGTTATTTACCTGCATCATTGCCGGCCTGATTATTCTGGCAGCTTGCCAACCATCTCCAAAACCAACGGCAACGCCCCAAGCCAGCGAACCAGAAGGGCACAAATTGGTGGTTGGTGATATTTCTGACGAGGTGGCCGAGACAATAAACGGCACGCAACCTCTGGCGGACTACCTGGCAGCTCAGCTAGGTGAATTTGGCATTGCCGGGGCTGAAGTTAAGATTGCGCCAGACATGGACACGATGATCCAATGGGTAAATAATGGTCAGGTAGACATATACTTTGACAGCCCTTACCCGGCTCTGGTTATACGTGATGTCACTGGCGCTCAACCTATTCTGCGGCGGTTGAAATTCGGCGTGCCAACCTATTATTCCGTCTTTTTTGTGCGGAATGACAGTGCTATAAAGTCATTGGATGATTTAAGGGGAAAGGTTGTTGCGTTTGAAGAGCCATTTTCTACCTCCGGGTATATGCTGCCTCTGGCTTATCTCATCCAACAAGGTTTTGAGCCGGTTGAGGCGGCGTCTCTGGACACAGACGTTCCCCCGGAAAAAGTCGGCTACACCTTTAGCACTGCTGACAATACCACTATCCAATGGGTCGTCAGCGAAAAAGCGCCGGCTGGCGCTATTGATAATATTACCTACCAACGACTGCCGGAAGCAACACAGAAAGAACTGCGTATTATCGCTAAAACAGACGAAGTGCCGCGTCAACTGGTACTGCTACAGCCGAATATGGACCCGGCTCTGGCAGCAGCCATCAAAACAGCCCTTTTGCACATGAATGAAACAGAGGAAGGCAAACGAGCGCTGGAAATTTTCCTGACCACTGAGTTTGATGAGTTTCCTGAAGGATCAGAAGCAGCATTGGCAAAAATGCAGGAACTATTTCAGCTTGTAAACAACCATTAATGAAAATCAGACCCTGGCAGCAACGGCCGTTGGCCCTGAGACTGACTCTTTTCATCACAGCCATCATCGTGCTGGTCGTCTTTTTCGTCACCGCTCTGACAATTCGCCGGGAGCGGGAATCGTTTCGACTGGAATTACAGCAGCAAGCCTTGCTGCTCCTGCAAACTATCATCGCCAGCAGTGCCGACTTTCTCTATACTTTAGACGCCGATTATCTTGCCGATTTAATGCGGGATTTAGGTCAGGCAGATGTCGTTTTATTTGGCCGAATCTATGATGCTGAAGGCCGCATTATTGCTGACGCCACCAATTCAGATATTCTCTTTAACGTAAAGCCAGACCCCTTTGGACAACAGATTATTCAAAGTAAAGAGCCTATTTTTATATGGCAATCCGACTATCTTATGGCTGCCCGCCCTGTCATTTTAGGTTCGCAAGTCATTGGCGGCGTCAGTATTAGTTTACCTACCGCACCTTTGGATGCCAAGATTACGGCCGTGCGCAATCAAGGCATCGGCATCGCCCTCATCAGCGTCCTAATCGGTCTGGTTATGGCCTTGTTGTTAAGCCGCTCCATCACCAATCCTCTACAACAAATGATTAACGCTACCGAGCGCGTCAGCGAAGGCGATCTAAGTTACCGGGTAAACATCCAAACCGGCGACGAACTCTCCCTCCTGGGTGAACATTTCAACCAGATGACCAGCCGTCTGGATCAGACACTGCACCAGATGGAAGCCGAAATTGAAGAGCGGCGGCGCACTGAAGTGGCGCTGCAATCTGCCAAAGAAGCGGCCGAAGCCGCCAACCGGGCCAAAAGCGCCTTCCTGGCCAATATGAGCCATGAACTGCGCACGCCTCTCAACGCCATCCTGGGTTTCTCCAAACTCACTGCCCGCAAATATCCCACCACACCCGAAGCCCAAAAAAATATGGGCACGATCTATCGCAGCGGGCAGCATTTGCTGACGCTCATCAACCAAATTCTGGATATGTCCAAAATCGAGGCCGGCCGGATGCAGTTGAATGAACAGACCTTTGCTCTGTATCCTCTGCTGGAAGAGATAGAAGGATTGTTTCGTCTTCGCGCCCAGGAAAAACAGCTTAATTTTATTATTGAAATCGAGCCGGACGTTCCGGCAAAAGTTTGCGCCGATGAAATGAAGCTGCGCCAGGTTCTTATCAATCTGCTGGGCAACGCCTTTAAAT
>JALUPA010000373.1 GCA_027054335.1 Ardenticatenaceae bacterium | reverse complement strand
TACGCGGGAAACCACATGTGAATATTGGTACGATTGGTCACGTGGATCACGGGAAAACTACCCTGACAGCGGCCATTACCAAAGTGTTGGCGATGAAAGGCTGGGCTGACTTTTCTGCCTTTGACCAGATTGACAACGCACCAGAGGAAAAGGAACGGGGTATTACCATTGCCATTTCCCACGTGGAATACGAGACCGAAAACCGGCATTACGCCCACGTAGACTGCCCCGGTCACCGCGACTACATCAAAAACATGATCACCGGCGCAGCCCAGATGGATGGCGCCATTCTGGTCGTATCGGCCCCGGACGGCCCGATGCCCCAGACGCGGGAACACATCTTGCTGGCCCGCCAGGTAGAAGTGCCGGCTATCGTCGTCTTCCTGAACAAGATCGATATGATGGATGACGAGGAACTGCTGGAACTGGTAGAATTGGAACTGCGGGAACTGCTGGATTTGTATGAGTTCCCCGGCGACGAGACGCCCATCGTACACGGTTCGGCGCTGCTGGCCCTGGAAAGTGACAGCACAGACCCGGACGCCCCGGAATATGCCCCCATCTGGGAACTGATACGGGTGGTAGACGAGTACATTCCCCAGCCGGAACGGGAAACGGACAAGCCATTCCTGATGTCGGTGGAAGACGTTTTCTCCATCAAAGGGCGCGGTACGGTGGTAACCGGTCGGGTGGATCGGGGCACGCTGACGCCGATGAGCGAAGTGGAAATCGTGGGTCTGAAGGATGAGATTCGCAAAGTAACGGTAACCTCGATGGAAATGTTCCACAAGATTCTGGACAAAGTGGAAGCGGGCGACAATGCCGGTTTACTGCTGCGCGGCGTAGCGCGGGACGAGATTGAACGGGGTCAGGTTTTGGCGGCTCCGGGCAGCATTACGCCGCATCGCAAGTTTGCCGGTGAAGTATACGTCTTGCGCAAAGATGAAGGCGGCCGGCACAAGGCATTCTTCAGCGGGTACCGGCCGCAGTTCTACATTCGCACGTTGGACGTGACAGGCACAATTACCCTGCCGGAAGGCGTGGAGATGGTGATGCCGGGCGACAATGTGGAAATGAATGTGGAGTTGATTACGCCGGT
Source organism: Ardenticatenaceae bacterium (assembly GCA_027054335.1). GTDB lineage: Bacteria > Chloroflexota > Anaerolineae > Promineifilales > Promineifilaceae > JAJRTP01. The sequence goes on along the minus strand of JALUPA010000373.1, from coordinate 21 downwards.
GGCCCTGGAAGAGGGCAGCCG
>JALUPA010000372.1 GCA_027054335.1 Ardenticatenaceae bacterium | reverse complement strand
TTCAACATTGGCCCATAAGCTCTGCCACATGCGTTCCAGCGCGATATGCAACTCGCCGGAGCTGTGAGAAACGTGACGCAAATCTGCCCAATCGGTGTAGCTGGGGGTGATGCTATTATAATCGCCTAAATTCACCTTGTAGGTCAGGCTGACGCTGACAGTGCGGATGAAAATTTGGTCTTTACGGCCGTCTACCGGCGGCTGTAAGCCCAAAAAGACCGCTTCCGGGTTGCCTTGCAGTTGCCATAATTGCGCCCGCACATTTTCTCGCGCCATGCGGCGCAACCGATCTTTGGCGTGATGTAAGTCGAAGCTTTCCCCTTCTGCCACAGTAGTTTTTACCCAGATGACGATGGAGGGAGCTAAACTTTCGAAATTGCCGAGGTTAAACTTGCGATCGTAAGTGACAGAAAAACCTTTGATGTGAATCGGTTCGTCCAGTTCGTAAATGAAGTTGGCGGATGTATCGCCATAGCGACCATTGCCGTTACCATTGCTAAATCCGTTGTTATTCATGATGGTTTCTCCTCATGTAAATCTTTGCAGGGGCCGGTGCTGGTGAAAACGGCCGTAACCGGCAACGCCATCCAGTAACCGTAAACACCCACGCGCAGACGTATCTCCGGTTCACTGTCCAATTTGCCAATGACAGCAAAAAGTCGCGCCGATTGCTCGTCAGCGTCATCGGCAGCGCTCCAAAAAGCCGGCATGTTGCCGTGCGAATGCAGGTCGCAAATAACAGCCGCATCAGCGCTGCCAGCAGCCGTCACGCTGACGGCCGTGGCGCGTTGGGGCGGTTTCTTCACCTGCACCGTTTGGCCGTGATGGTGGAACTGGTACAAGACTTCATTAAGCCCGTCATCGGGCAGCCTGTTATCAGGCAGCCTGTTATCAGGCAGCCCGTTATCGGTCCGGCCGCCATTTTGTCGCCGGGCGCGGCGGGCATCGGCCAGGACAGTATCCAACAGGCGGGCCGGTATCCGGGGAACTTTAAGTCGAAAGCGATGTTGCAGCGGCTCCAGACCGCGCACGGCGCAGGGGGCAATGGGCAAAAGCGCCTCAAAAAAGCGTGTTTCGGCCCGGATAAAAACGCCGTTCCCAGCCAGGATATATTGGTACGCCAGCGCGTCGTTGGCCGGCAGGGGATTGCGCCGGTAGATGTGCCAGGTAACGAGATTATCAAACATGGTTCACTAAACTCCACAGCGATTTCTGCGCTGGCGCTAACTGGGATAAGGGGAAGCGTTTACGGCCGTCCAACTCTGCCCACAACCGGCGCACATCATCCGGGTAGGATTGGCATTTACCGCTGCTCAAGTCGGCATTGAAATAGCTGCCTTCCATGAACAGTGTCAAAGCCGTCTGGATGTTCCGTGGCGAGCAGGCGGGGAAGGGGACGTTACCCTGACAGATACCGCCGCTGCTGTGGACGTTAGGGCAGGGCGCATGGTAGACCACATCATGCTCATTCACGGGCCGTTTCTTGACCGCAAATATCTTGTATGCTGACCCATGTCCCACAAAAATGAAGGGAGGCATAGGCAGATAATAATCGCGTTTAGTTGTTTGCACGCGCCACCGCCGCGCCGGCACGTAAATACCCAACGTCATCTGGTTGGCTTGCTGCTTCCAAAAGAGGGTGTTGGGCGGCAGCAGGCCGCTGCTCAACTCTACGTTGGCGCAGGCGCTGACGACATCGTGAACAGAGACGGGGTAAGTGGTGATACGGCTTGCCCTGAGCTTGCCGAAGGGGCCGTCATCCTCCCAGCGGCTCATGAGTACGGCCGTACTGTAGAAATCAAGCCGGAGTCGCGGGTATTGCTGTATCTGCTGGTTCATCTTGTTTTGTCCTTTCATATGCTTCCAGAAGAATGTCCCGCACGGCCGTAATCTTTTCGGCAACTGCCTCCGGGCTGTCATTCTTCCAGTTGAGCAGCGCCGTTATCCCGTCCAGGATCGGCCGCGCTTTCTGCCACTCCCCGGTCAACCAGGCCACGTTTTCCGCGCTCCAGATGGGATAACCGCCCCCATCTGCCAACGCGCATTCGCCCACATCCAGCCACGCATTGCCCGTGTTGTGGTCGAGCATCAGGATGAGATCGGGCAGGGCGGCAAGTTCTGGATAAGGCACCTCTATCTGGCGCAGGGTATCCACCAGACGCTGGGGTTCCAGATAACGGGGGACCAAATGGTCGGGATACACACCGGCGAACTCATCACGCATAAAAGGAGAATCCTCGTCTCCCCGCGAGTGGCTCATGTGCAGCAGGTAGGGGACTGGTTCCGTGAAGTTATCCCAGTCGTCGTACCAATCATCGTACCCAAACGGCATGACGGGAATCTCATACAGCCGCCATTCGATTATCTCCAGGTCTATATCCCAGATGTCGTCGTGGACGGGAAACAGAACGCTGACCCGGCTCAGAAACCGGCCAACCGCATCGGCTACCGCTTCTTCATCTTGCCAGTTCACCACTTCCTCGTCCAACCATTCAGGCTGATTCGGGAAGATTGTTTCGTATAGCTCCCCCAACCGATCAGCCAACAAAAGGAAAGAAAGGGGCGGGATGTTCACACAAGCGACGCCCTGCGTTTCAGCCGGCGCTGCCTGCAAGGTTTGGCGAATATCTAAAATCCGAGGGGGATTTCTGAAAGCGGGGTGGGGGGTATCTGCTTGCATGAGAGTATCACTCTGTTCACGGCAAAGGTCTGGTCTTGCGCCTGATCTGCCCAGCTATGTAATAACTGTGAATGCTGCCGGATGGCGCGCAGGGTTAACGGCCGTTCCCTGCCCAGCACGTCGTAGATGGGATTGAGCGGATTGTCGTATCCAGGAACGGCCGTTAATGCTTCCACCAGGTTATCTATTGCTGTTTGGTAACTCATGATCAACCTTTTCGGGTTACTTGCTTGCTGAAGGTGATTTCCAACGTGCCGTCAGCCAACAGCTTTTCCTCAGTTTTGGCGTGACCTAATTCGGGGAAAAAGCCGCGCAAATGTTGTAATATTTGCTCAACCGTGTGTTCTGAGCCAGGGTCTGGAAAGACTTTGTCGCCATATCGAAAGATACGGCGGACGGGGTTGTCAGTTTGTGTTGTCATGGGAAGTTCCTCCTTAAAACAGGGAGAGATTCTGCGCCGGTGGTTTGGGCGCAGACAGGACGGGTTGTGGCGTTGCCGCTGGCTCATCATCGGTACTGGCTGTGGCTACTACTTGCTCCTCAATGATTAGGTCACTTTCTGTCATCGCTGTAGCTGCCTGCGCCCGCACCCCAAAAGCCGTCCACGCTTCGTTGATAAGCGCAGCCACATTGCCAAACACGCCGGTCTTGATGACTGGCAGTTGTTCAGCCACACCTACGCTGACCAGAGAAGGTCGCTCGTCACGCGGCCGTGAACTAGCAGCCAGGGTGATGACAATGGTCGCCTCCTGACCGGCCAGGGGATCATCTATAGTTAATGTCGTGTCCATATATCCTTTGCTCCATAAATCAAAAAAGTCGTTACGGTGTAACGACTTTTCATCTCATATTTGCTTGCCCCAAAAACTATCCGCTGCGCTCAACACGCAAAAGCAAATAACCACTATTCGAATTGCGCAAAGTCAGGCCATCCGGCCATCGTTCAATCAGTATCCATCATCCAGCGCCAACTATCCTGTTCGATAATGTCCGGAGAAATTTGTAACGCCCCAACGGCGGCAGCGCGCTCCTGAGCCGGCAGTGTCAGAGGCGTCCGCGTAAAGTAAGCGTAATGAACCGTCCAGTTCCCTTCTTGGGGAACAACTTCTTCCGTTTTTTGGATGAGCGTTTCTATTACTTTTCGTCCCTGGGTCTGCTTGCCCCATTTGCATTCGCCCAACAAAACATCTTTGGTGCGCCAGTTGACGGCTACAACGTCCACCTGCGCTCGGCGCGACCAAAAACTGCCCACCCGTTCCGGCAGAAAAGGAAATTCAGCCAGATCAACCTTGATGTTAATCCATTCCCGGCACAACTCCTCGAAGGTATGCGCCCCAATGTAATCTACAAGATGGGTTTCCAGGTAATCCACCACTTGCTTGATACGGCCGTATTCAATTTCGCCCAGATGTGGCTGTAGCAACCGGTAATAAAAT
>JALUPA010000371.1:3012-4122 GCA_027054335.1 Ardenticatenaceae bacterium | reverse complement strand
AACTCAAAGATAACCACAGCCCCAGGCCTCTCTTTCACATAGCGCTCCCGCAAGGCCATCACCGCTTCGTACCGCTTCTGCGCCGTGCGTTTGGTCTTGGCCTCGAAGATGTGGTAGATCTTCCGCTTCATCAATGCCTACCACCCCGCTGGACTTCACCACCCCAAACAGGGCGGCCACCGGCAGCAGTTGGTACCCTCAGCCACTCACCCAGCGGTAAACAGTCATACCGGCCACCCCCAGCGCCTGCCCTGAGCGCCGATAGGTGCTGTATCCCCAGCCATACATCTGCATCGCCAACAGGTGGGTCTCCACCCGATAGCGGGAATAGGGCACCAGTTCTGGCGGCAGGTTGGTGAAGCTCTTCTCTGCCGCCTGACGCACCTGGCGCAGACTCACCGCCACCCCTTGCTCCCGCAAGTGCCGGTGGACACGCTCCATCCCCCACCAGGGAAAGGTGGCAAAGACTTCCACAATACGGGCCATCAACTCCCCCGTCAAGACCTGGACCGTCTTCAGGCTCAGCAGATTGGCCCAATCCCCTTCCAGCCAGTACTTCTCGATGCGGCTGATGTCGGGTTGGGGCATCCCAAACCAGGCCGCCAGCTCCTGCTGGGCTATGAAGGGCGTCCGTCCGTCACGGGTGCGGCGTCCGCCCCGCCGGGAGCCCGGCACTTCCAAAAGCCGCAGGAAGAGCATCGGCAACCGTATCCGAAAGGGATGGTCTCCCCTTGACCGGAAGGGTGAAGTGGCCGCAGATGGTGGCCCTGTAGCTTCCGCCCTCTTCCTGCACCACGTCAACCCAGGGCTCTTCCCGACCACAGAGGGTGCAGCCCAGGCCCATCATCCAGAGGCCGGGGCCCTCGCCCCCCTTTCCCATCGCAGGCGGGGGGGGAAGGTCACCCCCTCGCCTCTCAGCAGCACCTCCAGGCTCAGCCCGGCCAGGGCGGCCATCGCCAGGAGCTGCCCCTGCCCCAGCAGCCGGCGCACCGCCTGCCACTCGGGCTGATGAAGCAGCCAGGGCCACCGCAGCCCCCCACCTTGCCACAGCCACTGCACCCAGGGGATCAGGCTCACCCAGGCCGGCCCCTCCCGGCCGCTGAGATGCCA
>JALUPA010000371.1:0-3002 GCA_027054335.1 Ardenticatenaceae bacterium | reverse complement strand
AGACAGATACCACCGGCCGGCACCGGGATGGACGCCGTCACACCTCGGGCTATGGCGTCGCCCATACCGTTGGCCTCCTCGAACCACCACCACCTGGGGCGGGCAGGTGAGCCGGCCCGCCTGACTTTCGGGTATGGAGCCGAGGACGGCCAGGACAAGGAGGCTGAGCACCACCAGGGCGTGCAGACGAAGCTGGACCAATTGAAGGATCGAGGGCTTTGTGATACACCTCATAGGAGCCAACCTCGTTGGGAAAGAGATAGGGTACATTGTACCCGATTTCGCGAGGTTGGCTCCAATTCATTATGGGCAAGCTCAGCCCCCTTTTTCGACCATTTTACGAAGCCCAGAGCCAATTTCGGCTATCTGTAGGTCCCCAACTTGATACGCTCACGCCCCTATGCGCATTACTTTATCCACTTCATCATAACCACCTATTTGTACAATGCTAAAGCCGTTTCGATAGCTTCACTAAAGACCTTCACAGCCCGTGAGCCGTAATATTCACGCACCAACCGCCGCGAAGCTTCACCCATTTGCTGCCGGAGCGCCTCATTGTCCAAAAGCTTAGCTAGTGCAGCCTGCAAAGCTGCTGCTCTCGGCTCCACAACGATAGCGTTGTCACCCAGCACCTCCGGACAATTAGCCATATTTGTAGTGACAATAGGCAATCCAAAATACATAGCTTCGTTGATAACATTTGGCCAAGGATCAAAAAGGGTGGGCAAGATGAAAACATCCGCAGCAGCGTAATAACTTGCCTTGACCTCTCCCTCGACATACCCAGCAAAGACGATGTTGCTCGTTGAAGAGGCCTGCTCTTTCAAATTCCGGCGGTAGGGACCGTCACCGGCAATGACTAAGATGGTATCATCTCGTCCCAGTGCATGGAATGCCTCTATCAGATATTGAATCCCCTTACGTTTCACCAAATAACTGAGGCACAGCACCACCTTGTGACCTTCTAATCCTAGATCGGCTTTGGATAGAGTGGGCTTAGCCATTTGATCCGGCCACACTACTTGAGTGCCGGTGAAAATACGCCTTGACGGCACGCCAAGGTCCCGCAAGTACTCGGCTGCTCGCTGACCATAGGCGATGTAAGCTGCTGGCCAGCGATACAGCACGGTGCGCAAGGTCATTCGCTTCAGCCTGCTCAGCCAGTTAGGGAGCCGACTCTGACCCGGGCGCCACACAGTACCTGACCACAGTACCACAGGTCGCCTTTTCAAACGAGCTGCCAGCATTGTTGTTAGTAATGAAAGCAGCATACCAGGGCCGTGACCCAAGACATAAACATCATAAGATCGGGACAACAGCCAAGGTACCAAGTTATAATTGAACAGTATAGCTTTACGTCCCAAACGCACTAATTTATTGCTGAGAATATGGTAATGAAAGTCGTAATTAGCAAGGTCTACTTGCCACAGGCGGTCGTCTTTATACATTTGACAAAACGCTACTTCTAAATCAAAGTAGCGTGCCAGTGCCTGAAATAACGGCAGACGATATGGAGCTGCTGTGTTATGTAGTAATAGCACAGATAGCTTACTCATCGCTTCATCAAATCCCGGTACAATGCAACATAGCGATCAGCAATGGCATCCAAAGAAAAATCCCGCTCTACCCTCTCACGAGCAGCAGCACCAAGCGAGTGACGCTTTTCTTGATCGGCCGCTAGAGAAATCAGATGTTCAGCCAAAGCATTTGCATTCCCTCGCTCGAATATCAGTCCAGTTCCAGGCAGCATTACTTCCTGCACACTATCTAGGTCAGATGCAATGCAAGGCAGGCCACAAGCCATAGCCTCTAATAATGCATTAGGCAGCCCTTCGCGTCGAGAAGGCAGAACGAAAATATCACTAGCCTGCAGATAAGGCACGACATCGGCCACTTGGCCTATCCAGAAAACCCGTTTTTCTAACCCAGAGGTTGCGATACGTCTTCGCAAGTCAGCCACATACTCCAAGTCAATCGTTCCTCCTTGGGAGGCAGCATCACAAGGGCCAACCAAGGTCAACGCCACTTGAGGAAAGGAACGAGCCAGTCTGATCCAAGCATCAACAAGCACGTCTACTCCCTTACGGTGCTTGACGATGCCGACGAAAGTAATCAGCAAGGCTTCGAGTGGCAGGCCCAGCTTACGACGCAAGTCCTCTTTGGCTTGCTCCATAATAGGTTGGAAAACCTTGGTATCAACACCATTGGGTAATTGCACTACTTTGTCAGCAAAAGCAGGGTCAGACTGATAATCCGTTGCCAACTGGCTACTAATGGCTATTAAGCGATCTACCCGGCTCAATAAAGCCACCTGTAGATGCCCCAACCGACGACCACGGATGGCACTTAAGTCGTCAGTGCCAAACTGAGTTACCTTGGCTAGGCTGGCTTTGCCCATTAAGTGGGCCAATAGAATGCCCACGTAAGTGGGCCAAAAGATACCGTGGCAGTGTATAATGTCAAACGAGTGGCGCTTTTTCCTGAGGAATGCAGCTACACGCAAAGAAAATGGCCGCCTGAGGCTGTTTTCACCAAAGCTCAATCGATATACCTGGATATCATCTACCTCCTCTTCTACATCACCGGGAGCTGGACGTTCATTGTTGGTCAGGTGGCGGGTAAGGACGAAGCATCTTACACCTCTGCATTGTAGCTTTTTGATCAGATGGTAGGCCTGGCTGCCAGCACCACTGTAATCAGGTGGAAATGCACCAATTAGCATGCAAACTTTCATGCGCTCTTTCTCGACTTATGTTCTTCCGTTCGAAAGCCTTGCTAATTGGACTTTGGACAGAGTTAGCGCTGAGCGTCTGGCCCACTTGACAAAATGGAGGAACTGCGACAAGGTTAGGGTGCTATGGAACAATGCCCTTCCCTTGCGCAGTTCCAACCCACATTCCGCAGTTAACCTGGGTCGAGGTAGTATTTTTCAACGGGTGGGCCCAGCAGATGAAGGATGCGTCGTTGCAAATCGTTGAGGTTGGTGATATGCCGTTCTGTGG
>JALUPA010000370.1 GCA_027054335.1 Ardenticatenaceae bacterium | reverse complement strand
GTCATCGGCATGACCAAAGTGTGGTCGCGGGAATTGGGGCGTTACAACGTCCGCGTCAATGCCGTGGCCCCCGGTTTCACCTTGACAGAAATGGTGCAGCAAATGCCGCAAAAAGTGCTGGACGGTATGGTAGCGCACACGCCCCTGGGTCGCCTGGGCCGGCCCCGCGACATCGCCAACGCCTACTTATTCCTGGCCTCCGACGAAGCCAGTTTTATTACCGGCCAGACTCTGCGCGTAGACGGCGGTATTGTGGTTGGCACTTGATTGGGGCTGGTAGAGAAATAATGCACACAGCAGACCTGTTAAGTAGTCGGGCGCGTCTGACGCCCGACCGGGAAGCATTATTGGAACTGGCAACGGGCCGCCGCTTCAGTTACGCTGCCTTGAACGAGCGGGCCAACCGGGCCGCCAATTTTATGCGCGGTAAACTGGGCGTGCGGGCTGGCGACCGGGTTTCTATTCTGGCTGATAACAGCGTGGTTTATCTGGACTTATTCTATGGCCTGGCTAAAATTGGGGCCATCTTTGCCCCCCTGAACTGGCGGCTGGCGGCCCCGGAACTGGCCTACATTGTCAACGATTGCCAGCCCAAAGTGCTGGTTTACGGGTCGGAGTACGCCGGTTTATTGGCCGACATGCAGCCGCAAATTGACGCGCCCCATTACGTGGCTCTGGATGAACCAGCCGCCGCTGGCGATCTGTTTTATGACGCAGCATTGGCGGCCGCCAGCCCTGCGGAACCGGAACGGCCGTCCCCTCTCAGCGGTGAGACGCCGCACTGCATCCTCTACACCTCCGGCACCACCGGCCGCCCCAAAGGAGCCATTATCCCCCAGCGGCAAGTTCTGTGGAATTGCATCAATACGGCCGTATCCTGGGGCCTCACCGAACAGGACGTTTCGCCCGTCTTTACGCCTATGTTCCACGCCGGCGGCTTGTTTGCCTTTCTCACACCGCTGTTTTATCTGGGCGGCCGTATTGTTCTGGCCCAACATTTTGACGTTGAGGAATCATTGCGCGTCATTCTGGAAGAAAAATGCACGGTCATCCTGGGCGTCCCCACCCTCTTCCAGATGTGGCGCAGTTCGCCCCAATACAAAACGGCCGATTTTCGCCACGTCCATTTTTTCATCAGCGGCGGCGCGCCCTGCCCGCCGAAGCTGATCAACGCCTGGCGGCAAGAAAAAGAGGTCGTTTTCCGCCAGGGGTACGGCCTGACCGAAGTCGGCCCCAACTGTTTTAGCATGACTGATGCAGAAAGCGCACCCAAAACCGGTTCGGTGGGCAAACCCGTCTTCCACAGCCAGATGCGGCTGGTGGATGCAGGCGGCCGGGCTGTGCCGCCGGGTGAGACCGGCGAACTGCTCATTAAGGGGCCGCACGTCTGCGCCGGTTACTGGCGCAACCCGGAGGCCACGTCTGAAGCATTGGTGCAAGGCTGGTTCCACACCGGCGATATGGCCCACCGGGATGAAGACGGCTTCTACACCATTGTAGGCCGGTACAAGGATATGATTATCAGCGGCGGGGAAAATATCTATGCAGCCGAGGTAGAAACGGTACTTTTAAGGCATACGGCCGTAGCCGAATGCGCCCTTATCGGCCAACCCGACGACAAATGGGGCGAAGTCGGTCTGATGATCACCGTCCTGAAAGAAGGGGCCGCTGCCAGCGAAGCCGACCTGCTGGAATTTTGCCGCCAGCATCTGGCCCGTTACAAAGTGCCCAGAGGCATCATCTTCACGGACACGCTGCCTTATTCACCTTACGGCAAAGTGGAAAAAATTAAGTTGAAAGCAATCTATGTGAATGCAGAATGAGGAATGCGGATTACGGAATAATCTTCAATCCGCAATCTGCATTCCCCATTCCGAAATGGAGAATCTCATGTCTACAGTTCCAACCTTACCCGGTATCACCTCTCAAATGATTCAGACAGAACGCATCAATACCCACGTGCTGACCAGCGGACCAGCCGGCGGCGCCCCCGTCGTGTTCATCCACGGCAACTTTTCCGCAGCCACCTGGTTTGAAGAAACCATGTTGGCTATGCCCGACAAATATCGCTGTATTGCCCCCGATTTACGCGGCTACGGCGACACAGAAGACCTGATCATTGACGCCACCCGCGGCGCACGTGACTGGAGCGACGATCTCAAGGCGCTTTCGGACAGTTTGGGCAGCAAACCGGCCCATCTGGTTTCCTGGTCATTGGGCGGCGGGGCTGTCATGCAGTTTGCCCTCGATTATCCGGAACTGGTGCGCACCCTCACCCTGATCGCCCCCGTCAGCCCCTATGGTTTTGGCGGCACAAAAGGGCTGGACGGCGCGCCCTGCTACCCGGACTTTGCCGGTTCCGGCGCGGGCACAGTTAACCCCGAATTCATCAAGCGGATTCAGGCAAATGACCGCAGCGCAGACGACCCCAACTCTCCACGCAACGTAATCAACACCTTCATCTACAAACCGCCCTTCCGCGCTGACCGGGAAGAAGATTATTTGTCCGCGTCCCTGCTGGAAAAGACGGGCGAAAAACGTTATCCGGGCGATTTTGTCCCTTCCGAAAATTGGCCCAACGTCGCTCCCGGCAAATACGGCCCCATCAACGCCCTGACGCCGGCTTACTTCAACACCAGCAGCCTGGTTGATCTGGCCCCAAAACCGCCCATCCTCTGGGTGCGCGGCGACAGCGACCAGATTGTCTCTGACACTTCTTTCTTTGATTTTGGCACGCTGGGGCAGATGGACATTGTGCCCGGTTGGCCCGGCGCTGACGTTTTCCCGCCGCAGCCTATGATCGGCCAGATGCGGGCTGTGCTGGAGCAGTACCAGACCAATGGCGGCGCGTACCAGGAAATAATCATAGCTGATTGCGGCCACAGCCCTCACGTAGAAAAACCCCAGGAATTTGTGGCCGCCTTCCTGCCGTTCCTGGCGGCAGGAAGCTAACGTTTGTAGCCCGATTTACAAAATCGGGCGGCGATTTACAAAATCGCCCTACTGGGAGGCAGTTATGGGATGACCAGTTTGAAAACATCAGCACGGTTCAAATCAGCTTGACAAACTGTAGAACGATTTTGCAAATCGTTCTCTGGGCGATTTACAAAATCGCCCTACAAATTAGATGGAGGAAAGAAAATGAAACGTCGTACATTTTACTTAACACTTTTATCCCTGTTCGTGATATTCATCCTGGCCCTGACCGCCTGTGGCGGTGGTCAACCAGCCAAAGAACCCACTGAAGAACCGGCCCCGGCCGAACAACCTACGGAAGCTCCGGCAGAAAACCCGGCCGAGGCGGCGGCAGAAGAACCAACCGAGGAACCGGCCGAGGCGGCGGCCCCGGCCGGGCTTACTTGCGCAGAACCGGTCAAAGTGGGCGTCATCACGGATCAAACCGGCCCCCTGGCTATTTATGGCGCGCACGTGATGCGCGCTTTCCCCCTGGGCATGGAATACGCCACCGGCGGCCCCGGCACAGAAGGAGACGACTACACCAGCTACATGCTGGATGGCTGCGAAATCCAGGTTTACTACCGGGATGATCAGAGCAACCCGGAAAATACAGCCACCGTCGGCCGGGAACTGGTGGAAGACGTAGGCGTGGACGTTTTGATCGGTACCGTCAGCTCCGGCGCGACGGCTACCCTGCAAGAGCTGGCCCGCGACAATAACATCATTCACATTGCCGCCCCCGCTGCCGCCAATGATTTGACCGGCGTCAACTTTAACGAAAACTCCTTCCGCACCAGCCGCAATAATTACCAGGATGCCGTCAACATTTGCCAGTATCTGGCGGAAGAGTACGGCTCCTTCGTGCAGATTGCGCCGGATTACTCGTTTGGGTATGGCAGCGCGGCAGCCTTCCGGGACGCCTGCACCCTGTTCGGCGGTGAATTTGTAGCCGACGACATTTACGCCCCGGCCGACACGACCGACTTCACGCCTTACATGGATCAGGTTCTGGATGCGGCCGATAATGGCGCGGAAGCGTTTATCGTCACCTGGGCCGGCGGCGGCTTTGTGCCCCTGCTGCAAGCGTATGTAGATTCCGGCGCAGCCGATGAGATTCCCATGGCCGCCGGGTTCGTAGATAACGTGGTCATGCCCGCTTTCTTTGCCAACGCTATCGGCACGACCAGCGGTATCCTTTACCATTACACTTTGGTGGATAACGACATCAATGATTGGCTGGTGGAACAAACGACCTCCCGCTTTGATACGCCGCCCGATCTGTTTGACGCGGACGCCATGAACGCAGCTATCCTTCTAACCGAGGCGCTAAAGGCCACTGCTGGGGACGCCAGGGCAGCGGCCATGATTGGGGCTATGGAGGGGATGGAATTTGCCGGCCCGAAAGGTACCATCTATATCCGCCCGGAGGACCACGTGGCAATTCAGGATATGTATATTGCCAAATTGCTGAACGTGGACGATCCGGAGTTCAAATATTTTGAACTTGTGGCCACCAACCGGCCCAACGTGCCCTGCCTGCTGCCGGAAGACAAACAGGATCGCTGCGGCGATTTGCCCGTTGGCGCGTTGGGGTCTATTGCAGATATGCAGGCGCCGGAACCTGAAACAGAAGAGGCAACGGCCGTCACCTGCGCAGAACCGGTCAAAATCGGCGTCGTTACCGACCAGTCCGGCCCGTTAGCCATCTACGGCGCTCACGTCACACGCGCCTTCCCCCTGGGCATGGAATATCTCACCGGGGCCGCGGGCATAGATAATGGCGATTACACCAGTTACACCCTCGATAACTGCGAACTTCAGGTATATTACCGGGACGACCAGAGCAACCCGGAAAACACGGCTACCGTGGGCCGGGAACTTATCGAGGACGTGGGTGTGGACATCATCGTGGGGACAGTCAGCTCCGGGGCCACGGCCACTTTGCAGGAATTGGCCCGCGACAATAACATCATTCACATCGCCGCCCCCGCCGCCGCCAATGATTTGACCGGCGTCAACTTTAACGAAAACTCCTTCCGCACCAGCCGCAACAACTATCAAGATGCGGTTAATATCTGCCAATATCTGACCAGCCAATATGACACCTTTGTGCAGATTGCGCCCGATTATTCCTTTGGTCAGGGCAGCGCCCAGGCGTTCCGCGATGCCTGCACGCTGTTTGGCGGCGAGTTTGTGGCCGACGACATCTTTGCCCCGGCCGATACCACAGACTTTACGCCTTACATGGATCAGGTTCTGGATGCGGCCGATAATGGTGCGGAAGCGTTCATCGTCACCTGGGCGGGAGGCGGCTTTGTGCCTCTGCTGCAAGCGTATATTGACTCCGGCGCGTCTGAAGAAATCCCTATGGCCTCCGGCTTTGTGGACAATGTGGTAATGCCCGCCTTCTTTGCCAATGCCATCGGCACGACCAGCGGCATCCTTTACCATTACACCATACCGGATAACGAGATTAACGACTGGCTCGTGGACAAAACCCTGGAGAACGACGGCGTACCACCCGACCTGTTTGACGCGGACGCCATGAACGCTGCTTTGCTTATTGGCGCGGCATTGCAGAACACTGGCGGGGACGCCAGCGCCGAGGCCATGATTGCCGCTATGGAAGGGGCTGAGTTCACAGGGCCGAAGGGGATTATCACCATCCGACCGGAAGATCACGTGGCAATTCAGGATATGTACGTCGTTACACTGCTGAATGTGGATGATCCGGCGTTCAAATACTTTGAATATGTGGCGACAAACCGGCCTGACGTGCCCTGTTTGCTGCCGGAAGAGTTGCAAGACCGCTGCGGCGACCTGCCTGTGGGCAGTTTGAGCGGCAACTAAATGCGGAGTTCGGAATGCGGAATGCGGAATTTGTTTTTTATTCCGCATTCCGCAATCTACATTCCGCAATGGGGCTGTTATGGCTGAAGAAGTTATTCTGGAAACGCGCAATTTGAGGCGGGAGTTTGGGGCGCTGGTGGCTGTGGCTGATGTGAGTATGCAGGTCAAAGCCGGATCGTTCCATTCCATTATTGGGCCAAATGGCGCTGGTAAAACGACATTTTTTAACTTATTAAGCGGCAATCTGAAGCCCACCGGCGGCCAGGTGTTTTTCAAAGGTGAGGATATTACCCGTTTGCCGGTGCATCGCACAGCGCACAGGGGAATCGGCCGTTCCTTCCAGATAACCAACATTTTCCCGAACCTGACGGTGCTGGAAAATGTGCGCCTGGCGGCTCAGGCTTTGGGCAAAAATAACTTTAAGCTGTTTCGGCCGGCCAGTTATTTTCGTCAATTTACGGATCGGGCCGGGGCGGTGCTGGAACAGGTGGGACTCACAAAGCAAGCCCACAATCTGGCCGACACCTTGTCTCATGGTGATCAGCGCAAGCTGGAATTGGGCATGATTCTGGCCCCGGACCCGGAATTACTGCTGCTGGATGAACCGACAGCGGGTATGGCAACAGAGCAGGTGCCGGAGTTGATGGCTCTGATTCAGGAAGTTCAGGCAGCCGGTAATAAAACAGTGATATTGGTAGAACACAATATGAATGTGGTGATGAATAGTTCTGACGTCATCACGGTGATGTATTACGGTGAAGTGCTGGCGGAAGGGTCGCCGGCCGAAATCTCGGCCAACGAGACGGTGCAAAAGGCGTATTTGGGGGCGCTGTATGAGTAGTCTGGTAGTCAGATAGTCTGGTAGTCTGGTTATCTTACAGTCTCCGACTACTAGACTACAAGACCAAACAAACACCATGGGCAATATTTTAGAGGTTGACGGTATTCACACATTTATCGGCCAGTTCCATATTCTGGAAGGGGTATCGGTAACGGCGCCACAGGGCGGTATTACGGTGCTGCTGGGGCGGAATGGGGCGGGTAAAACGACGACCTTGAAATCTATTCTGGGGTTGACGCCGCCCAGCCAGGGTACGGTAAAGTTTAACGGCCGGGCCATTCAGGGCCAGCGCAGTTTTGACATTGCCGGCATGGGCATTGGCTACGTGCCGGAACACCGGGCTATATTCCGCGATTTGAGCGTGGGAGAAAACCTGAAAATTGCCGAGCGTAAAAAGGGAGATTTGGCCCGTAAGGAAGAATTGATATTCAGCCTCTTCCCCGACCTCAAACGATTGATCAAACTGCCGGGCACGAACCTCTCCGGCGGACAGCAGCAAATGCTGGCGGTGGCCCGCGCCCTGGTTCCCGACAACAAACTGCTGCTGATTGACGAACCCAGCGAAGGGCTGGCGCCGGTTCTCATTGAACAAATGATAGAAGCGATTCAGCAGCTTTCTGCCGATTCAACTGTCCTGCTGGTAGAACAAAATTTTGTGGTGGCCCAAAAATTGGCTGAACAGTATGTAATTATTGAAGAAGGGCGTTCCGTTAAGCAAGGTTTGATGGCTGATCTGGTGGATGATGCGGCAACAATTCACCGCTATCTGGGAGCGGCGTAGACATGATAGATAATTTTCGCAGTTTTGTATTGCAGAACCGGATGCGTTTGCTTGTGTTGAGCATCCTGATCTTGCTGTTTGTGATGGCTTCCCAGAGCATGGACCTGGAGGATTGGGTCATCACAGTGCTGCGGGGGCTGGCCGTAGGAGCGATCACCTTTCTGGTGGCTTCCGGCTTTTCCCTGATTCTGGGTTTGATGGACGTGTTGAATCTGGCGCATGGTGAGTTGTTTATGCTGGGCGCTTACGTGGGCTGGACGGTATTTGTGCGGCCGGATACGTTTGTGGATGGGGTGACGCCTCTGGCTTTGCTGGCGGCGGGGCTGGTGTTGATGCCGGTTTTCTACGTACTGTCAGGCCGGTCAGCCCTGACGAAAAAGGCGGCGCGAATCTGGCCCTGGGTGGCTTTAAGCGCGGCCCTGGCTATTCTGGCGTGGGTATTTACGCGGTGGCCGGTGGCAAAATGGCGCCCGGAAGAGTTTGCCAGCAGCCCCTCGACTTTTTCCCTGGCGATGAGTCAGGGCGCACGGCAGGTTCCGGAAGCGGCCGTGGCCGAAGGCGCGCCGCCTGTTGTCTACATTCTGGGAGTTTTGCTGGGAGGCGTCCTGTTGGCGGCGGCGATTGTGGGATTGCGCCAAATGCGGCGCACGGCCGTTACCGGCGTTCAGATCAATAAAGGGCCTGTCATTATGTCCGCGGGCCTCATTCTTCTGGGATTGGTGACTTTTGCCGCCAATGACAGCATCACCGCATGGCTGTATGACTTGAATACGACCTGGTTGTTTTTCATTGCCATCGGCGCAGCTACGTTGAGCGGCGCTTTGTTGGGCGGGGTGGTGGAAGCTACGATGATACGGCCGTTATACGACCGGCCTATCTACCAAATCATGCTGACCCTGGGGCTGGGTTTCATCGGCATTGAAATTGTGCGGGCCGTGTGGGGCCGGCCGGAGTTTACCATGCCTAAACCGGAACTGTTTTCCGGCAGCGGGGCCTTGTGCAGTAAAGAGGTAACAGACCTGGCCGAACGGCTGGCTAACCATTGCTCGACGATCTTTTTGTTTAACGGCCGGGTGCGCACCTACAACGAAATCTTCATCATCTTGGTCGGGCTGGTCGTCCTCGTCAGCGTCTGGCTGCTCTTGCAGCGCACCCGCCTGGGGATGATCATCCGGGCCGGGGTGCAGGACAGTGAAATGGTAGAAGCGTTGGGGATCAACGTGCGCCAGGTCTTTACCCTGGTGTTTGCTTTGGGCGTGGGTCTGGCGGCGTTGGGCGGGGTGATTGCCGCCCCATCCATTGGTCTGTCCAACTCGATGGGTACCAGCGTTTTGCTGCTGGCCCTGATTGCCCTGGCTATTGGCGGGCTGACCAGTTTTCCGGGGGCCGCGTTGGGGTCTGTTCTGGTAGGGCTGCTGCAACAATTTATGATCAAGTACGGTCAGATTGGTATTCCCATTCCTTTCCTGGCCGAGCCGTTTAAGCCGTCGCCGCCATTGATACCGGCCTCGACGGTGCTGTTCATGGTGATTGTTCTGCTCATTTTGCCTTATGGCCTTTTGGGGCGGGAGGAATAATCATGCAGCGTGTGAAGGATACGGCCGTCATCCCGCAAAAAGGCATCACCCACTGGCTCAAAACCAATGCCGGCCTGTTCGGCGTCCTGGTTTTCTTCATCTTGTTCCCCTTCATTGTGGCTGTCCTGGACGGCCAAGCGCCGGCCAGCGTATTAACCAACGAAACCGGCCGCGCCCGCTTCCTGCAAGGCTTGATGATCGAGATTTTTATCCTGGCCGTCTATGCCCTCAGCTACGATTTAGTTCTGGGCATTACCGGGCTGCTCTCTTTTGGGCAGGCCATGTTTTTTGCCGCCGGGGCCTACGTGACGGGGATCGCCCTCAAAAGTTTTGGCTGGGGGCTGGGGCCAACGCTTTTAGCCGTCGTCGCCGTAGGCGTCTTTAACGCTTTTCTTTTTGCCCTGGTTTTGCCCCGCGTCAAAGGCATCACCTTTGCCCTGGTGACGCTGGGATTGGCCTCAGTATTTGAAATTATGATCAAGGCCAATGAATTTATGGCTTTCACCGGCGCGGACGTGGGGTTGCAAGGCGTCATTGCGCCGGCGTGGCTGGATACGACTACCCACCGCTTCCGTTTTTATCTGATTGTTTTATTCTTTACCTTTTTCGTTTACCTGATTTACCGGCGTTTTGTAGATTCCCCCACCGGGCACGTCTGTGTGGCTATCCGGGAAAATGAAGATCGCGCTTTAATGTTGGGATACAACACTTTTTATTTTAAGCTGACGGCCCTGATTGTTTCTTCGATAACGGCCGCTTTAGCCGGATTCTTTCACGCCCTGCACCAACCCATTGTCAGCCCGGCCATAGCTGGTTTAGGCTGGACGGTCGTAGCCCTGCTGGTGATTCTAATTGGGGGCATTGGTACGTTAAGCGGCGCGTTGATCGGTGCGGCTGTTTTCCGGCTGCTGCAGTTTTACCTGGATAAATGGTTTGGCGAGAGCGCCGACTTTTTATTGGGGCTGATTTATATCCTGCTGGTGATGTTTGTGCCTTATGGTATTGTGGGAACGTGGCGCGCCAAAAAGTTCCGGGCTAAGGAAGGACACAAAAAATTGATGGAACGACTAACCGGCAAAAAATAAAATTTCAAAAACGTATCTCGTGTGGTGCAACAAGCTGGCGCAAACGCTGGCCCCGGCCAATTATGCCGTTTCAGTATTCTCTGACGAATCTCGTGTGGTGTAACCTCCTATGATCTTCTGGTTGTGGCCCAGGAGATCGTGTTTCAGTATTCTCTGACGAATCTCGTGTGGTGCAACTCGGAAGGTTTCGACAAGACCGGCAAAAAGATTGACGTTTCAGTATTCTCTGACGAATCTCGTGTGGTGCAACACCAACCGGCCGCCTCATACGGTCTCGACAAAATCGGTTTCAGTATTCTCTGACGAATCTCGTGTGGTGCAACATTCACATCGGTGATGGGATACGCCATCATTCCCCTGTTTCAGTATTCTCTGACGAATCTCGTGTGGTGCAACCAAGCATAGACTTTCCTTAGCTCCCCCCCCGAAAAAGTTTCAGTATTCTCTGACGAATCTCGTGTGGTGCAACCTCTGAGGATATTCAACAGGGGTTGGTTCGTTTGTTGTTTCAGTATTCTCTGACGAATCTCGTGTGGTGCAACTCTATTTAAGCAATTATATACTATCTTACCGCCTGTTCGTTTCAGTATTCTCTGACGAATCTCGTGTGGTGCAACATCGCCTTTTATTATTTAGTGTTAATAGAACATAAAGTTTCAGTATTCTCTGACGAATCTCGTGTGGTGCAACAATGGTACGTTCTCTGAATAACCCCTTAGTTTTGTGTTTCAGTATTCTCTGACGAATCTCGTGTGGTGCAACCGGGTGGATTGGCCGCCGGTGTAGGTAATAAGAAAAGTTTCAGTATTCTCTGACGAATCTCGTGTGGTGCAACCCGTGGTTGGCGCCGATTCCCAGCGCGTATGTGGTGTTTCAGTATTCTCTGACGAATCTCGTGTGGTGCAACGGCCGAGAAACACCCGGAGATTACCAGCCGCGTCTTCCGTTTCAGTATTCTCTGACGAATCTCGTGTGGTGCAACGCTGCGTATTGCCGAGGAGTACCGGCGAGAAGCTGCGTTTTAGTATTCTCTGACGAATCTCGTGTGGTGCAACAGCCCGGCCAAACCTGCCGCACGGAGGCGGCAAACGTTTCAGTATTCTCTGACGAATCTCGTGTGGTGCAACGGTGCAACCGATACATTTGCCACTATCATCAAATATGTTTCAGTATTCTCTGACGAATCTCGTGTGGTGCAACCGATATGTGGCGGGATTTAGAGGAATGGTTTGGAGTGTTTCAGTATTCTCTGACGAATCTCGTGTGGTGCAACTTAGGAGATTGTGATGATATACATATTGTTTGAGAGTTTCAGTATTCTCTGACGAATCTCGTGTGGTGCAACGGTACGGCAACTTATACGATATTCACGGCCCCCGCTGTTTCAGTATTCTCTGACGAATCTCGTGTGGTGCAACTGATTATGGCGGTGACGTTAGGAAGTTGCTAGAAGATGTTTCAGTATTCTCTGACGAATCTCGTGTGGTGCAACCTTACAGCGAAGGAAAGATCAGGGCGTACACTGCTATGTTTCAGTATTCTCTGACGAATCTCGTGTGGTGCAACGGTTTCGGTTTTGAATTGTGCCTGCAAGAGTGGGAGTGTTTCAGTATTCTCTGACGAATCTCGTGTGGTGCAACTCGCTGGATTTGGATTCGAGCTCTGTTTGCAGGAGTGTTTCAGTATTCTCTGACGAATCTCGTGTGGTGCAACAATAGGGTTGTTTTCCCCGTCTGTGTTTGCGCATACGTTTCAGTATTCTCTGACGAATCTCGTGTGGTGCAACTGCCGTCCCAGACAAGCGAATTTAAGTAATCATTGATGTTTCAGTATTCTCTGACGAATCTCGTGTGGTGCAACAAGCCGCCTTTGCCAGGGAACTGGCGGCGGTAAACCTGTTTCAGTATTCTCTGACGAATCTCGTGTGGTGCAACCGCAGAAATTTCCGCGCGAATCGTAGTGGACTTTGGGTTTCAGTATTCTCTGACGAATCTCGTGTGGTGCAACTTTCTACCGTTGT
>JALUPA010000369.1 GCA_027054335.1 Ardenticatenaceae bacterium | reverse complement strand
TGGCCGCCCCGGCCGCCTGGGAATGGATGCTGTTCAGGGGGAAATCGTAAAAGACCAGCCGGACTTCCCCGTTGGCAATCTGGTTTTCTTTAATGGACGGCATCGTTTGCTGAAAAAAGCGCTGGCAATAGGGACATTGATAATCGGAAAATTCTTCCAGGACGATGGGGGCGTCCAAACTGCCCATGTAGGGACGGCCGTCTGCCGTAAAACCCATCTCAATCCCCCCAACCACTGCCTGACCCTCCGGGGCCGCCGGAACAGCCGCAATAGAAGCAGGCAGGGCAGGCGCATCAGCATTTGCCGTTTGGGGCTGGCTCGCCGTCGCCTCGGCCGATTCTGCCGGAGTATTGGCTTCGGCTTTCCCCTCAACGGCCGTATTCGCCGGGCCGCACGCCGCCAAAAAGAACACGGCCGTTACCCAAACGGCCGTCAGAATAAAAAAGCGTTGTTGTTTGTATACAGCCATAAAAAGCTCTCTTCTCCCTCGCTATTGATTCGTCACCAGTCTGAACTTGTGTTAGACTTATATGTTTGTTTCAAAAATTATTGGTCATTAGTAACTGGCAATTACCCAATTACCAATTTTCAATTACCCGATTACCAACTTATCTTAATGGAATTGTGGGGAAGATACCAACATTGACCCGGTTTGCTTTATTGGTTTTAATCTTCATCGGATATGCGGCAGCAGCCTGGCCGACGGCCGTATCCGCCCAAAACAGCGGCATCACCAGCCCGGCATCCGGGGACGTTATTTCCGGGCAGGTAACGGTGACAGGCACGGCCGTACATCCCGATTTTCTGCGCTATGAACTGGCCTTCCTCAACCAGTCGGCCGGAGCGACAGACTGGGTAGTCTTTGCCGACGGGGTGAACCAGGTCACGGACGGTGTGCTGGCTGTGTGGGATACCACCGCCGGGCGCGCCAGCGGTACGCCGGTTTTCCCGGACGGCCGTTACCAGCTGCGTCTGCGCGTCGTCAAAAGCGATTACAACTACGACGAATACTTCGTCACCGACCTGACCATCAGCAACGCAGGGCCAACCCCCACCCCCACGCCGGATGAAACGGCCGTGGCTGCTACGGGTACGGCCGTGTCTGCCCCGACGCAGGGTACAGCAG
>JALUPA010000368.1 GCA_027054335.1 Ardenticatenaceae bacterium | reverse complement strand
CGCTCACGCTCCGTCAGCTTGGGTGCTTCGTCTCTCATCTTGCTCCCTCCTCTCCTCGGATGAAAAGGGCAAGCATGTGAGAGAAATCTTCAGAACGATAGAGTGGGGTTTATTTTGCGCTTACGATTGAACACAGCCCTGGCGCGAAAAAAAGCGCTGTCGCACCCACACCCACAAGCTGGATGGAGAAGGGAGAGGCCCGGTTGGTCAGTTTGGCCTGCAGTAATGCGCCGGAAGGGTACGGCCGTTGGACCTTACACCTGTTGGCTGACCGGCTTGTTGAACTGAATATTGTGGACCCGATTTCTCACGAGTGTGGTTGCCAGGTTATGAATACTCCACCGGCTAAAGCCGGTGGTTTCGGGTTACGGCTGAAAGCCGGATTGGTCGGCCATTCGGCCGACTGAAAAAACCACGAACCGCAACCAATGTGCAATCCGCGTGAATCGGCATATAATTGCGAACCGGTGTTGCTTCGCAACAGCTTATATGCCGGCTAAAGCCGGGGGATTTACAGATCCCCTATTTGTGACTTTAAATAAACACCATCAAACCCTGGCAGAAGCGGATGTGGTGCATGCCGGCACAGGATAATGCGGCCTTTGTCTGTCAAATGGAAGCGGTGGCGGAGGTTTACAAGCGACCGCGAAACCCCTGCTATCCCGTTGTTTGCATGGATGAAACCAGTGTGCAATGCGTCAGGGAAGTGCGCCCTCCGATCGCGGCAAGACCGGGAGAGCGGAGCGCTACTATGTGGAATATAAACGTAATGGCGTGGCGCATCAGCTGTTGTTTTATGCGCCCTTTGAGAATTGGCGCAGGATATACAGGTAGCGGACATCCATGCTGCCTGTGAATGGGCGCAAGGCTGCGCCGCCTGGTATATGATGACTACCCGGATGCCAAGCGTATTACCCTAGTGATGGACAATCTCAATACACACACGGGGGCTTCGCTGTGCGAAGCCCTATGTTATGGATTACTGTTGGGTGAAGCCTTGAACAGTAAGCGCAAAATAAACCCCACTCTATCGTTCTGAAGATTTCTCTCACATGCTTGCCCTTTTCATCCGAGGAGAGGAGGGAGCAAGATGAGAGACGAAGCACCCAAGCTGACGGAGCGTGAG
>JALUPA010000367.1 GCA_027054335.1 Ardenticatenaceae bacterium | reverse complement strand
CTTCTACATCCATGTAGAGGCTGATATGATGTTTTTGCGCCTTGTAGCTGCATACAATTTCGTCATCGGTTACGGTTACGGCCGGCATCCCGTAAGCAAACGTCTCACGGGCTTCCGGCAATGTGTCCAGAATCAGCGCCCGCAGTTGGCTGACCTGTGTTTGGCACATATCTGGCAGTGTTTGGATATAGGCTTCAACTGCTTCGTCTTTCATTACGGTTTGGGTTGTGTTTCTATCATAAGTTGATAGGCATCGCGGATGTTGTCCTCTAATTCTTCCAAAGTTTCTCCCTGACTAAATACACCGGGGACCTCTTTTAACCGCCCTATAAACCAACCGTCATCAATCCAGTATTCCAAAGTAAAAATCTAGTCATGACGCACCTCAAACAACTCTTTTATCTCATTATAGCAAAGATTAGACTCGACGTTTCTTTTTCCGTTTACGGCGGGTTTGGCTGAAGATGGCGTCCGGGTCCAGTCCCTGTTCCAGCAACGCCTGCCGCTTCGGTTTGAGCGCGCCGGTGGGGCAGACGCCGACACATTGGCCGCAAAAGACGCAGGTAGTGTCGGGCAGCGGGTCGTCCATGAAGGTGACGATTTGAGTGTGGAAGCCACGGCCGTCAAACGTCAGGGCAAAGGCGTATTGAGCGTCGCTGCCGCATACCTGCACACAGCGCCAGCAGTTGATACATTGATTGTAGTCGCGGATGAAGAAGGGGTTGTCGTCATAAACCGGAGCCGTGCGCCGTGCGCCGCCGGCAAAACGGTTCTGGTCTGCGTCGTATTCATCCAGTAGGGGCAGAATTTCCGGCGCTTCGCTCAAGTCTACCGTGGCGGCTAACATTTCCAGGATGGTGCGACGGCCGTGGCGCACATTTTCGCTGTTCGTCACAATTTCCATCCCCTCGCTGACTTCCGTCACGCAGGCGGCCAACTGCACCCGCGCTCCCGCCTCCACCGAGCAGATGCGGCACAGGCCGTTCGCCGTCAAATGGGGATGGTAGCAAATTACCGGAATCTCAATCCCGGCCTGGGTTGCCGCGTCTAAAATGGTAGTTCCTTTGGGTACAGTTACTTTACGGCCGTCAATCGTCAAAGTTACAGATTCGTTCATGGTTGTCTCC
>JALUPA010000366.1 GCA_027054335.1 Ardenticatenaceae bacterium | reverse complement strand
TTAAACTTTGTGGAATTTGTACCGGTCAACGACGCCAACGCCTTCCTCTACGGCAATCCCCTGAAAGGGTTACAGCCGGGCGGAACCGTCTTCATCAACACACCCAAAACGACGCCGGAAGAGGTATGGCTGAACGTACCGCCCAAGGCCAAGAAAATCATCCGGGAGAACAACATCCGGGTAATGGCCCTGGACGCGGCTAAAATCGCCCGCGAAGAATCTCCCATTCCCGATCTGGAAGTGCGGATGCAGGGGGTGGTGCTGCTGGGCGTCTTCCTCAAGGTAACGCCATTTGCGGCCGAAGCGGGCCTATCTGACGACGAGGTTTTGGCCGGTGTGGAAAAAGCGGTGCGCAAATATTTTGGCAAGCGGGGCGAAGCCGTCGTGCAAGCCAACCTGCGCTCCATCCAGCGCGGTTACAATGAAGTGTTTGCCCTGCCGGAAGAATGTCTGGCTTCTGATATGACCAATCCGGTATTGGACCCGCGGGCGGACGTACAACTGTTTATTTAAGACACAATGAAAATCCGCAGATTACGCAGATTGCACAGATTAAATCTGCGTCAATCTGCGTAATCTGCGGATGATAAAAGGAGCTTATCATGGGTGTACTCACCAATGAAATAGACGTAACCAAACTGACAAAAACGAAGACGAATGGGGACAGCGGTTATGATCCCCACATTATTGACGTGCAGGATTTCTTTGAAGATGTGCTGCTGGCTTATGACCAGGGGCAGGATAACGAACTGCCGGCCGACATCCATCTGGCCCGCAGTATCATTCCGGCCGGAACCGGGATAGACCGCGATTTCAGCTACATTGCCCCGGAAATTCCGGAGTTCATTGCCAGCAACTGCGTGGGCTGTATGACCTGCGTGGTGGAATGCCCCGATACGGCCATCCTGGCCAAGGTAACGACGCCAAAGGTGCTGGACACAGAACTGGGCCGGATTGCCAATCCCAAAGAAAGAGAGCATATGGCAGAACAATTTGCCGTAACGAACAAATTCCACAAAGCGCCCCAGAAAAAGGGGAAGGAACCGGGCCTGTTTGGCATCTTTGTAGACCCCACGAAATGTAAAGGCTGCGCCGAATGTGTGGAAGCGTGCGCCGACCTGGGCTACAACGCGCTGAAGATGATTGAGAAGGAAGATACAACAGTGCCTATCTACCAGAAAAGCATTGATTTCTTCCGCAATTTGCCACCTACGCCGAAAGAATATATTAATGATCGGGTAGTGGTAGATATGATGCTGGCGGAACAAAGCATGTTGTTTGTGGGCGGGGCCGGTTCTTGCGCCGGCTGCGGCGAGGCGACGGTTTTGCGGATGTGGCTGGCGGCGTTGGGGTATCATTACGGCCGGGAAAACATAGGCATCGTCGCGTCCACTGGCTGCAACACCGTTTATGGCAGCACCTACCCCTTCAACCCCTACCTGGTACCGTGGACCAACAGCCTGTTTGAAAACGGCCCGGCCGACGCTATCGGTATTCGGATGCGCTGGGACCAACTGGGCTGGCAGGATAAGCAGCTATGGGTTATCGGCGGCGATGGCGCTATGCTGGATATTGGCTTCCAGAGCTTGAGCCGGCTGCTGGCTTCCGGTCTGAACGTCAAGGTGCTGATTCTGGATACGCAGGTCTACTCCAACACGGGCGGACAATCTTCCACGGCCACCTTTACGGCCCAGGAAACAAAGATGAGCCAATACGGGAAGGTGATTCACGGCCGTCAGGAATTCCGCAAAGAAATCGGGCGGATTGCCATGATGCACCCCAATACCTACGTCGGCCAAACGGTAGCGGCCATCCCCAACCATTTCTACAAAACCATCCTGGAAGCGGCCAGTTTTGACGGCCCGGCGGTCATCAGCACCTACACCACCTGCCAGCCGGAACACGGCGTCGGCGACGACATGAGCCGCCACCAGGCCAAGCTGGCCGTGGAATCGCGGGCATTCCCCGTCTTTACCTATGACCCGCGCCGGGGCGACACCATCCGTAAACGCCTCAGCCTGCAAGGCAACCCGGCGCAAAAAGCGGACTGGTACACCGTCCCCAAGACGGGTGAGACGATTGATTTCATCACTTTTGCCCGCACAGAAGGGCGTTTTGCCAAACAGTTTGATAAAGAAGGCAATCCCTCGGAGTCACTATTGGTGTCGCAAGCAGATCGTCTGGCGAACTGGCATATGTTGCAGGAGATGGCCGGGCTGCGGTAGAACAGCGCGACAGACCAAACGTGAAAGTGCGGCCGGAGACGGCCGCACTTTTTATTTGGGTGTGTTTCAAATGAATTGAAGTTGTTAAGTAAACATCTAAAAATCACTTCCCGTTTTGGTTCGTAGTAACTGCTTTAGCAGTCTGGACGACTAAAGTCGTTACTACGAACTAATTTCCGGACACTGACTAAGGAAAAACCATCCCAAAATCGCCAGGTAGAAACCGGTATCTTTTGCTCATCTTGATCACCCGAAAGACGCCAACAACATCCTGGCCCAGCGCGGCATCTTCATCTCGATAAACGTCTGTACTTCCTGCCGCTCCGCTGTATTCATTGTTCCTTCCCGCCAAACGGTTAGCGCTTCACCGGCAAAAAAGATCGGCGCGTCAACTGCCCAATCCTTAAAATCCGTTTTCGACTTGTATTCAAATTCATAAAATCCCAACAGCAGCCCCATACACATCTGCTGCGCTTCCCGGTCCAGACCTATCTTGTGGCATTTACGCATCTCCTCCAGATAGGGGTCCAGCAATTCCTGAATCATTTCCTCGGCCGCTTCACCTGTTTCTACGTAACCATCGCGCGTATTGCCGGCGCGATCCCAAACCTCTTCTGGCGTTAATCCTTCCAAATCGTCCAGCAGCGCCCCGGCAACATCTTCAACATCCACATTGGACAAGTAGGCCAGGGACAGCGTGGCAATCTTAACGGCCAGCTTCTCGTCATCGGCTGCTAACCGGCGCAAAATAGCGAAAGCGTCTTCAGGGGAAAGGTTGTTAATAATATCGTAAGGATTTTCCATGGTTGCACCGTAATTTATGAAAGCGCCTGTAAAATCTTCCCCGCTTCCACCTTTGCCTTCTCATTCTTCGTCTGTTCTACAAACACCTGTAACACCCCAATCACCTGGCTCGTAGTAACCGCTTCAGCGGTTGCGCCCAGCTTTCGCAGCCCCGCGCTGGCCGTCCACACAATCGTCTCGTTTTCATCCCCCAGCGCGGCAACAAGGTCTTGAATGGCGGCCGGGGAGGCTTGCTTGATGAGGGCTTGCACCCGCTTCAGCCGTTCTGAGAAGCTGCCTTGCGGCGGCCGTCCGGTAAAAAGGTTCGTGTTCGTCGTGTTCGTAGTAA
This sequence comes from Ardenticatenaceae bacterium, assembly GCA_027054335.1. Classification (GTDB taxonomy): domain Bacteria; phylum Chloroflexota; class Anaerolineae; order Promineifilales; family Promineifilaceae; genus JAJRTP01. The sequence continues at coordinate 781 of JALUPA010000366.1, read as the reverse complement.
CGGCTTCAGCCGTTTCTTCACCGCTGAAGCGGTTACTACGAACCTGGCTGTGAACCTGGAGGGCTTCCCGGCCTTCGACGAGGGCGATTTCCGCCGGGGTGAGGCCGTAGAGGGCGTATACCAGTTCGTCAATTTCCCGTTCCAGTGTGGAGACGTCGGCCGTTGGGTCTGCCTGCTTTGCCGCCAAAATTTGCTCCACCCGCGATTCAATACCACGTTTGTCTTTTGCAAATGGAACAGGAATTTGTGACACATACGGCATTTGCATGGCGTAAGCTCCACCTTGCAACTTAGAAGCCACTTTATCCAGAAAAAACCAAACAGTCTTGGAATTTAGTAACGCAAGCAAAAATAAATTGACACCTGGAATAAGAAACGTCTTGTTATTGGAATAAAAACCAGAGTTATCAAACGCGAATGCTTGATAAGTTGCTATTTCCTGATACATGATTTTGGGATGATCAAACTCTTCCCAATATGCACAGGCACGAAGTTCCCAAAAATATTGACCTTGATCAAATCGCTTTTTCAGTTTGTCACGGAATGGCTTGAAGTGTGAATAGACAGCAGGATAGGATTTGGAAAAAATTTTCTCGGCTTCTTTTTCAGGTCTGTTTGTCCAAGGATGCTTCTTGTTGGCAGATGATTCGATTTTTATAGAATTCCTCTTTAACAATTGCATCAACCGCGCAAATTATGCGGGCTGCCCAAGATAGTCAGGAAAGCCGGCTTGACGATAGTACAAAGCAGCTGACATGATCCGATACCCCCGCACACTAAC
>JALUPA010000365.1 GCA_027054335.1 Ardenticatenaceae bacterium | reverse complement strand
GGCCCACACATCCACCCACAAATCGTCTCCCCGGCGCAGGCTGATTTGCTCCCGGTCTGCCTCCAACCAGCCGTCCCCCAGCGTCTGGCGCAGGCGGTAGAGGGCGTCGGACAGGTTGCGGCGCGTTCGCGCCGGCGGGGCGTCCGGCCAGAGTTGGTCGGCCAGTTGTTCCCGGCTGTACGGCCGTAGCGGGTGCAGTACCAGCCAGGCAAACAGACTGCGCACTTTGCTGCCGCGCAGAGTGAATTGGTTACGGCCGTCTTCGATTTGCAGCCGCCCCAGCAGATAGACGCGGCGGGTGTGGCTTGGTTGGAGTTGGTGCAAGTCGTTTCCTCTGTGTTTAATAATGTTAAAACATCTCAGCAAACCAGTGACGGATGAGTTCGATTTGGAAGCGGAAGCCGCCGTCGGCCGTTTCCAGCAATTCCCGCTGCACGAGGGCGCGTAAGGCGGCGTCCAGCCCGTCTTCCCCCACAGATTCGGCCAGCCACGCCCGCGAGACGACAGCCCCCTCTCCCTGACCGGCCAATGCCCGCAAGACGGTCGTCCCCCTCTCCCCCGCCTGATTCTGTCCAATATCTGCAAAGAAGAAACTGCCGTGAGCTAAGGCTTCGGGCACGGCCGTGGCCACGTCATCCAGTGTAGCCAGACGGCGTTGGGCGGGGGGCTGCTCATTTTTCAGGGCCACAATCTCCGCGCAGAGAAGCTGCACCAGGAAGGGATGACCTCGCGTTACGTCCAGCACCTGCCGGCTGGCCGCCGGTTCATAACACAAGGCAAAATCCCGCACCGGCGACTCGATTAACTGCCGCGCCTCCGCCTCCAGCAAGTAGCCAATGTGAATCACCTGCACGTTAATCAGATAGCTCGACCAGCGTTGAAACTCGTCCAACGTGTGCGAACCGGACAACAGCACTTTGAAGCGGGTGCGGTGCTGAATCAGGTGGCGCAGCATCCCTAAGACAATCGCCTCATCAAAACGATCCCTGGCCAACACCTGCTCCAGCGCCTCAAATTCATCCAGCATAAGCAGGGCCAGATTGTCACCCAGGGCCAGTTCCACTTCGTCCAGCCATTCGTCAAAGCAGGAAAAGGGGTCGGCGGTCAACTGCTACCGCGACAGGGGAGGCAGGGTCAATTCCCGCTGGCGTTGGGCGGATTGGCGCATGCCGCGGGCCAGGTTGTAGAGAAAACCAGCCTCGTCACTGGCGCGGGAGGCGGGGCCTTGCAAATCCACAAAAAAGGGGATGATGGTGCTGGGCAGGAGGCGACCCAGGTTGTTCAGCAGGGACGTTTTGCCCACGCGCCGCTGGCCGTAGAGGAGCAAGGGGGGCTGGCGGCGGTCACGCAAAAGCTGCTCGATACGGCCGCTGACGTCATTACGGCCGATAAAAATTTCCTGCTTCTCGGTGAGGGGGACGCCGATGATGTACGGGCTGTCAATCTCCTGGCGCAGTTCTGCTTCCTGGGCCAGCGCCCGGCATTGGTCACCGACGATGCGCCGCCACTCGGCGGCAATGGGGCGGAAACGTTCGGCGTAGGGTTCCTCGCTGCGGGTCAGTTCGCGCAGGAGGGTATCCAGACGCTCCTCGACGGCGTGCAGGGCCAGCCGCTGGTTGTAGGCGCTTTCCTGCTGGGTGGCGGCGGCCACGTCCCGGCTGATGCGGCTGAAGCTGCGCAGCAAGGCGCTGGCCGATCCCACCAGATCGCTGGCAGCCAGGCCAGGGGCGACGGCGGCAATGGCGGCTACGTCGCGGCATTGTTCCAGTTGGCGGGCGTCCAGTTCGATTTGCGCTTCCTGCGCCGCCCAGCGTTGGCGCGTGCCGCTAAGATAAGCCATCGCCGTGCGCCCTTCGGCAATGTCTGTTTCCATCACAAAGAGCAGGTAGGCGTCCAGATTGACCAGGTGCAGCCGCTGCAACTCATCCCAAAAGGCGGAATGGAAGCGGAAAGCGGGAATGGCGTCGGGGCGGGCCAGGCGGTTTTCGTCCAGGCGGTAGAGCAGGGCGTTCCATATTAAGAGAAAGGGGTAAAGAAAGATGGGCCGCCACCAGCCCAGCACCAATCCCAGCAAAATCCCTACCAAACCGAAGGAGAGGAAAGGGCCAAAGGACGCCCCATCGGTAAGGAAGACGAACAGTCCGGCGCCCGCACCCAATGTGCCGGCCAGCGCCCCGGCGCCGGTGCCGGCCACTTTGTCGGCCAGGACGTAGGGAAGGGTGAATACGGCCGTCATAAAAACCAATAATCCCCCCGCCTGCACTAACCCACCGGAAAAACCCAGCCGCGCCAACCCGCCGGAGAACAACGCCAAACCGCTGAGGAGCAGCCCGGCAGCCAAGCCGCGCTTCCAGCTATGGGTACGCCAGCCGACAGCCACGCCGAACAACGCCCCCATCACCACAGCGGAGAGTAAATTGGCAGTGAGGCGCAAGGCCATCTGCCCGGCGGCGACGCCAATGAGGATACCGATGATGACGCCGCTGATCTGGCGCAGGAGGGTGACGGAGACGTCGGTTTCCCGTTTTTCGCGGGTGACGCCCATGCCCACGCCGTAGGCCAGCCCGCCAGCCAAACCACTCATCAACCCCAGCAAGGCGCTGATGAGGATGTCGAGGGAGTAGATACGGCCGTACAACACTACATCCCCCGCGGCGTTAAAGACCAGCGCACTGCCCAATCCGGCCACCAGGGCAATGGCCAGGCCGATGGGCAGGCTGACAGCCAGACTGCCGGCAAAACTGGCAGCAACGGCCGTAATCACCCCTACCGCTATGCCCAACATCAAGCCCAGGAATACGGCCGTGCCGGGCAGGTTCAACAAAGCCATGATTGCCAGCAGCAAAACGGCCGCCAGCGCGGGCCAGGCCAGGCCCATCATAAAAAGAAAACGCCAGAATGCCCCCTGCCGCCAGGTCGTCCGGTGCAGTTGGGCCAGGCAAAAGTCGGGGGGCAGTTGGGGATCAATGCGGGCCAGATGGCTGCGCCAGGCAGCGGGATGGACAAAGAGCCAAAAGAGCAGGCGCACAGAGCCGGTTAGCAGATTGGCCGGCAGGCGGGGGGCGTCGGTGTAGCGGTTTTGCAGGTTATCGCGCATAGAATTTCTGCTGAGTAGTGCCAGGCACGGGGCGAACGGATCTAGTCAAACAAGATCGTTTTGCCCCGTGCCTGGCACTGGTTAGACTTTTACGTATCACGAGTCACGAAAGGGGCAATTTGGGTACGGCCGTCCTCCATCCAATCGTCGCTCATATCCCCTTCTTCCAGGGCCAGGAGCCGTTCCCGGCAGAGAATCTGGAGCAAGAAAGGCCAACGGCCGCTTTCTTGCAAAATCCATTCCACGTCGGCCGGGGTAAAGGGGCTGGGCGAACTGGCAATCAGGGCGCGGGCTTCGGTTTCCTGAAGCGGGCCGAGGGTGGCGGCGTAGCCAAATATATTGAAGAAAGGCGAACCAAGACCGCTGTGCTGGGCCAGCCGATCCGGCGGTTCCGGGCTGGAGAGGATGAAGGCCAGGTTGCCCTGCGCGTGATTGGTCGCCAGGAAGCGCAGACTTTCCCAAAAAGCATCGTCCAATTGGGCGTACCGTTCCAGGGCCACGCCGATCTCGTCGAAGAGGATAACGGTGGGGCCGGTCAGGCCGTCGCTGACAATATCCAGGAATTGTTCCAGATCGCAGGGATCGGGCGCGGACAGTTCCATTTGGGCCAGCAGGTAGCGCAGTAAGCCGCTGCGGTCACCCAGGCGCGGGTCCTGGAAATCTACAAATATCCAGCGAACGTTCTGTGGTTGGGGCAGCCAGTCGCCCCGTTGGCCGGGGCGCAGTTGGGCGGGCGGCGTAGTGGTGATGTTTTTCAGGTAGTGCAGCAGGGAAGTTTTGCCGCTGCGCCGGGGGCCGATGATGGCGGCGTTTTGTAACGGCCGTTGCCGCAGCAAGTTAAACAACCGTTTCACCTCCCGCTCCCGGCCGAAGAAGCGGGCGGGATGGGTGATGGGGGGGCCGGCGATGAAGGGGCTTGACAAGGTGACAAGGTGAGGGGGTGACAAGGTGATAGATGATGTTCGTTCTGTCACCTTGTCACCCTGCCACCCTGTCACCTTGTCACCCTGTCGTATCTGCTCAGCAAGAGCGGCCGTTTCCGGGGAGAC
>JALUPA010000364.1 GCA_027054335.1 Ardenticatenaceae bacterium | reverse complement strand
GTTATGACATCAGCCACACACAAGGGGCGCAGACGGTGGCTTCGATGGTGGTGTTTGTCCAGGGCGCGCCGCGCAAGAGCGATTACCGCCGTTTCAACATCCAAACTGTGGGGAATGACGATTACGGGGCAATGAAAGAGGCGTTGACCCGCCGCTTCCAGCGTTACAAAGACGCGCAGGCGGGTGAACTGCACGATCCGGGGCAGAATCGGCCGGCCGCGCAAAGAGACAGCCTGGGGCGATTTTGCCGGATTTCATTGGGCAGTTCACTCATTTTGCGGCTGAAATGACGTTGTGTAGGCAAGGCCGTTTCCACATTAAAGCCGTAAGGGAAGAGAGGGTCTGCAACCAAAGGGAAACCCAAAGCCCATACAAGAGCAGGATGTTCCCGTAAGAAACGATGTAAATTACCAAAAGTCAGCAACTGCCGGTCAAGTTTCACCAAGTAAGCGTCAACATAAGCTGATATAAGGAATAGGGCGCCATTCGGTACGGCCTGGGGCCAAAAATGTGGGCAATTGTTCCCAATCGAGATGTTGCAACAAAAAACGCGACGTGAGTTTTAGTCCTGCTACGTTTTTCGTCTCCTGTGCTACAATAAATAGAGTGGCGGTTACGAAAAACGCGACGGCGTTTAGGATACGTCCAACCCTCATTACAGATAGTTGATAGTTGAAAAAATAAAATGGAATCTGCTTGTCGTAAAGAGATTGTGCAACTACACCAATTTTTTGAGGATTGGTATCACGGCCGTGTAGAAAACAGTGTCGTTGCTTTCAGCCGCATGGCTGAGGTGATGGCCGAGCCGTTCACCATTATTTTCCCCAGCGGCAGCCAACACCGGCGGGAAGATACATTGCGTATGGTGCGGGAGGGGTACGGCCGTTGGCGAGGCAGCGGCAATCGTATCTGGATAGAAAACGTGGCGCTGTGCTGGCAGGAAGGGAGCGTTTGCTTGCTGACGTATGAGGAATGGCAGGAGACGGATGGCGAGATGACCGCCCGCCTCAGCAGTGTTCTCTTTCGCGCTCAGTCCGGGACGCCAAATGGATTGATTTGGCTGCACGTCCACGAAACCTGGCTGCCTCTCATTACCGATGTCTGAGGTTGTTTCGGCCATGTTGGTCGCCCCGCGCCCCTGCCGCTGGCTGGCAGAGTCCACTTCCGCCCGCATTTTGCATTTATTTGACCACGCTGGCAACCTTATTAACGAACAGGGCGATGTTCTCTCGCTGGTCACGCCGGAAATCGGGCCGGGGCCGTTTGCTGTGGTTTTGCCTTTGGCACGGCCGTTTCCCGACAGTCTCTCTCTGCAAAATAAAGTTGACATAAATGGCAATATTTTACATATAGGCTCGCTCAAAATCGACATAACGGGTGCAAAAATTTGGCAGCCCATTCCTGATTGGGAGCAGCTGCGGCAGAATACGGCCGTTTGGCAAACCCGATTGCCCCAATTGCCAGAAATGATTGCCAGCTACCGTTGCCAGCAAGATGCCGGTACTCCTCAGATATTTGCGGCGCGTTTTGAGGGGGCGGCAGAGATGTTTTTGCAGGGTTTGGGGGAGGAGGATACGGCCGTATGTCGCGCCGGTGTGCGGGAATTGGCCGGTCTGGGGCCAGGCCTGACGCCGGCGGGGGATGATTTTTTGTTGGGGGCGATGTATGGTTTACGGGTCAGAGAAGGGGAAGAGGCTGCCCGGTATTGGAGCAAGTTGATTGTGGATACGGCCGTGCCCCGGACAACGGCTTTATCGGCAGCCTGGTTGCAAGCAGCGGCTCAAGGAGAGGCCGTAGCGGCCTGGCATGAGCTTTGCCGTCACAGTGCGGCGGCGGATCGTTGGGGCACAGCTGTACAGCGCATCCTGCGCACAGGGCATAGCTCTGGCGCGGATGCGTTGTCTGGGTTTACGGCCGTGCTGGTGGGCGCAAATTAAAATTGGCTGGTGGACAGGTTTACAACTAAAGCAAGTAACATGCTTATGGCGATAAGGATGCCCATTACCAGCATAACTTTTTCGGCCGTAGACCGTTTCCGTTTGAAAATCTGGTCATGCCGGGATGCCGGCGGCGGTCTTTTCTTTGGTTTACGTCGTTTATATGTCTTTGCCATCTTACTTGAAAACTCCTGCAAATATGCTTTTTTAATTGACCAAACCAGTATATCACAAATAAAACGGCCGTGTGTAAATGTTTGACGTAATGTTTATCTTTCTCCGTTGACTTGCCCTCTACCTGAGATATAATGTTAATACAATGAAATAAAACCTTCGGGGCAGGGTGAGTTTTGATTGATTCGATCAAGGCAATTCCCGACCGGCGGTGAGGCCCGCGCAGGCCAAGCCCGCGAACTGTTTTCTATAAAGATAATAGTTGATCTGGTGCGACTCCAGAGCCGACAGTATAGTCTGGATGGGAGAAGGTAATTTGACGTGCGCTGTGCTTTGTGTTGACTGCCCCGCTTTTATGCGGGGCTTTTTAGTGAAATTGGCCCAGCTTTACGGCGTACATCTGCCCGCGCAGCCTCATACCCTGCCCCTAATTTGACATAAAGGTGAATTATGATCTGGTTACAAAAACAACCCTCCTGGGTAACGCTATCCCTGTCCTTCCTGATTTTGGTGGTAAGTTGGCAGGCGCTGGTGGTGATGGGCGGCTATGAGCGGTTTATTCTGCCTGGCCCGTTGGATGTGGGGCGACAGTTTATAATTGTACTGCAAGACGGCCGTCTCCTGAAACACAGCCTCATTACCATCAGCGAAGTAATTCCCGGCCTGCTCATTGGTATGGCCCTGGCTGTTCCCCTGGGCTATCTGCTGGCTAAATCTGCCCTGGCAGAGCGGCTGGTTTCACCCTGGTTGATTGCTTCTCAGGCAATTCCGGTATTAGCTATTGCCCCGCTGCTCACCATCTGGATTAGTTCTACTTATTGGGCGCGGGTGCTGGTGGCAGTGCTGGTGGTTTTTTTTCCCGTTCTGGTTAACGTCATTGCCGGGATGCGCTCCATTCCGGTGGAATGGTATGAGTTGATGCGTTCCCTGCGGGCCACGCGCTGGCAGACGTTTGTCAAGATGGAGTTTCCCGCCGCGCTGCCTTATATTCTGGCTGGTTTGAAGATTGGCGGGACGCTGGCGGTGATTGGCGCGTTGGTCGGCGAATTTGTGCAGCCGCGCACGGCGGGGCTGGGCTATCTGCTGGTCACCGCCCGCTACCAGTTCAAAACAGACCTGGTTTTTGTGGTGCTGGTGGCGTTGGCCGCTATTGCCCTGACGTTGTACGGCGGAGCAGTTTTATTGGAAAGACGAGTGTTGCGTTGGCGGCAGACTGCGTAACGCGATTTGAAAAATCGCGGGCGAATTACAAATTCGCCCTACAATGGAGTTAAGCGTTCACCCCCCTCGTTCCACGCTCCGCGTGGAATGCTTTTGCCAGACGCTCCGCGTCGCATGGACGCAGAGTGTCCGGGTGGGCATTCCCACGTAGAACGTGGGAACGAGACGGGGGAGTGAACGGTTACCAATGGAGTTAGCATGAAACGATTGATGATTGTATGGGCGGCGCTGGCAGTTACGGCCGTACTCAGCGCCTGCACCCCAACTGTAAAACCGGCGGAGACAACTGTAATCAACCTGCCGATGGGCTATATTCCCGATCCTCAGTACGCTCCTTTTTACGTGGCGGTAGAAAAGGGGTATTTTGCCGAAGAAGGGCTGGAGGTGACTTTTGATTACAGTTTTGAGACGGATGGGATTGCCCTGGTGGGGGCGGGAGAACGGCCGTTTGCTATTGTCAGCGGCGAGCAGGTCATTTTGGCCCGCGCCCAGGAACTGCCGGTGGTGTACGTGCTGCAATGGTTCCAGAAGTACCCCATTGCCGTGATTAGCAAGGAAGAGGCGGGAATTGAACGGCCGTCTGACCTGATTGGCCGGGAAGTGGGGCTGCCCGGCTTCTTTGGCGCCACTTACGTGGGTTATCTGGGCTTGCTGGAGGCTAATGACATCTCGCCAGAGGAAGTTACGGTCGTAGACATCGGCTTTACCCAGGTGGAGTCATTGCTGGAAGACAAAGTGGCAGCTGTTGCGGGTTATGTCAATAATGAGCCGGTACAGTTGGCGGCGCAGGGTATACCGATAAATGTGCTGCCCGTT
>JALUPA010000363.1 GCA_027054335.1 Ardenticatenaceae bacterium | reverse complement strand
CTACTGAACACTCCTCTTTTCCTTCGTCGGAATCACCAGATGGGTCAACCAGTTATGCACTTCGGCCTGACGGATGGCGTCGTCCAGGATGTCGTCGCCGACGTTGAGTTTTTGGCGCAGGGCGGCGTTGTCCGGGTTTTGGGAGAGTTCGGTCATTTCAGCGACTAGCTGCTCTACCTGTTCCTCATTATCAAAGAAGCCTTCTTCCACCAGATAATGTTTGCGGGCCACGAGGAGGCGGGCCATCTCGTACAGGGTAAATTCGGGATGATACTGGGTGGCCCAAAATTCGCCACCGCCGGGGTATTTGATGGCCAATGACTGTACGTGAGTATGCTCATTCGTCGCCAGCAGCGTGCCGCCTTCCGGGATGCGGGTCACTTCGTCCAGGTGCATGATGAAGCCATCGAATTTGCTTTGTTTGCCGGTGTACATGGGGTGGTTACGGCCGTCTTCCGACAAGGTAATGTCGCGGGCAATAGACCATTCACGGCCGTTAGGGTTCTTCTCCACCTCGCCGCCCGCCGCTATAGCCGCCATCTGCACACCCCAGCAACTGCCATACTGGGGCACGCCTGCCTCATACACAGCGCGGGAAAAATCAATCTGGCGCGTCACTTCCGGCACGTCATGGTAAATCGTCAGGTTGGAACCGGTCCAGATGTAGGCGTCATAATCCCAAATGGCGTCGCCCTGGGGCAGTTCCGTCTCCGGATCAGCGATGAACATCACGTCCAGCTTGCTGTTGGGAGCCATCTTCCGCAAAAACATCAGGTACAAATCGTGCGCCTGGGTCACGCTGGCAATGTCCAGCGCCCGGCGGCTCTTCAGGGGATAGCCGTTGATGATGCACAAATTCAGGGGGGTCTCAATTGTCATACAAATCTCCTTTACTGAAGATTAGAGATTGGAGATCAGAGATTGATAACCGCTTGCGACAAATCTCCAATCCCTTACCTCCAATCTCCAATCTTGACTTTACCGAAAAAACCGCAGAGGATGCAAAGATCGCGGAGAATTACCAGAGAAAAATCCAGATAAATCCGCGCAATCCGCGGCTTTTTTGGGAAGACTCAATCTTCTTTTTTCAAAATTATCTACCTTTTCCCGCCAAATGCCAATCTCTAATCTCCAATCTCCGCAATGATTTGGGGCAGATCGGTAAAGCTGCGGCATACGGCCGTAGCCTCTGATCCCGCGCTGCCCCTGTCCACCGCGCCGGTAAAGAGGACGGCTTTCATGCCCAACGCCAGCGGCCCGGCCACGTCATTGCTCTCCCGGTCGCCCACGTGAACGATTTGTTCCAGTGGGGCGTCTAGTTGAGCGGCGGCCGTCTCAAAAACGCGGGGATGGGGTTTGGCTGCCCCCGCCTCGTCGGAAAAGACGCAGTAGGTGAAGTAGTCCAGCAGCCTGGCCCGCTCCAGAATGCGGCGCAGGCCGCGCCCCGGCGTGTGAATGGCGTCAGAGATGATGCCCAGGGTGTAATTTTGGGCTAACGCAGCCAACGTTTCCGCCACGCCGGGCAAAAAGTCGGGGGAAATTTCCACTTCCATTTGCTCTACGGCCGTCACCAACTCCGCAAAACCGGGCGTCAAATCAATCCCCAGCCGGGTATAAGCCAAACTGAGGCGGGCGGCGACGGTGGGCGTGGTGTAGAGCGTCTTCCAGCAATAGTTAAACTGTTCATTAGCCCAGACAAACGCTTCCGCCACCTGCTCTGGCCCGATTTCCGGGTGGTAACGGCCGATTTCCGCCGTCAATAGCTGCTGCCGCGTCTCTGCCTTGCTGCCCAACCCCCGCGCCGCCCGCTTCGGCTCATCGGAGTCATCTACCACCAAAGTGTCCCAAAAGTCGAATGTAATGGCTTTTATCATGGTAATTGGGTAACTGGGTAATTGGGCAGTTACATAATTACCCCATTACCCAGTTGCATTTACGGCCGTTCCCCTCGCGCCAGCCGTTTGTTAATATCTTCCAGCACCGCCGGAACATCCCAGATGCCGTCTACGACGTAATGCGCCCCGGCTTTGGCCATGCGCTCGTAGGCTCTGTCCAGGCGGCTTTGCAAATCGGCCGGATCGAGGGCGTTGATTTCCGCTTCGTTCAGGCCGATTTCGTTGCCCGTTTTTGCCAGGCCGATGGTCCACATGCCGGCGTTCAGCCCTTCGTCAATGCCGGGCAGCGTGTCGTCCACCTTAACGCACGCTTCAAAGGGGTAGACGCGCAGGCCCATGGCGTTCATCACGCACATCCACGGTTCGGGCCGGCCGGCCGGTACTTCTTGAGCGCAAACGGAGTAATCGGGCGCATAGCCGCGTCGGGCTGCCTCTTCCTTGATCAAGTTCGTCATATCGGTCATGTAGCCGGTGGTGGAACCAATCTTCAGCCCCATGTCGCGGAACGCCTGCACCGCTTCCACTGTGCCGGGGATCAGGTCGGCGTAATCGGCCAGAACGGCCATCTGCTGGGGGATGAAGCTGGCGAACATCGTCTCCACGTCTTCTTCGCTGGGGTAACGGCCGTGAACCTCATGCCAGCGTTGCCGCACAGAAGGCTGCTGGGAAATTTTGCGGATATGCACCTTCTTGTGCGCCCCCATCGGCGCGCGGGCTTCCTCAATAGTGATGGGCACGCCCTGCTCCTTGTACACGGCAATAAAAACGACGGCCGGGGCGTAACAGCCATAATCCAGCGTCGTTCCCGCCCAATCCAGAATAATGGCCTGCAAAGGCCCCCGGTAAGAACGTTGAAATACGAAATTCATTTTTGTCTCCTTGTCTTGGGAGAATGGAGATTGGGAGATTGGAGATTGCCAGCCCCTTACGGCATAATCTCCAATCTCTAATCTCCAATCTCTAATAAACATTCCTCAATAATATCCAACGCCTCATCCATCTGCTCAATGGTGATGGCGAGGGGCGGGAACAGGCCGATGATGTTACCCATGAGCAGCTTGAAGCTTAGCCCTTTGCGCAGGGCGCAGTACATGATTTGCTCGGCAACGGCCGTCGCCCTTTCCCGCGTATTCCTGTCCAAAACCAGCTCCAGCCCCAGCATCAACCCCAGACCGCGCACATCTCCAATGAGCGGGTGGCAGGCCATCATCTGCCGCATCCGGCGCAAGGCGTGGCCGCCCACTGTCCGCGCATTTTCCAGCAGATTTTCCTCTTCGATGACGCGGATGGTGGTCAGCGCGGCGGCGCAGAGGACGGGGTTCTTCTCGTGCGTGTAATGGCCTAACGCCTGCTCCGCCGCCACGTTCAGATCGTCCCGCGCCACAATCGCCGCCAGCGGCAAAATCCCGCCGCCCAACCCCTTGCCCAACACCAGAATGTCCGGCGTCACGCCAAAATTCTCGCAGGTGAACATCCGGCCGGTGCGCCCCAGCGCGTGAGGAATCTCGTCAAAAATGAGCAGCGCCCCATGCCGGTCGCAGGCGGCGCGGACGGCCTGCCAGTATTCGGCGCGGGGGATGTAAGGCACACTGCGCACCGGCTCGGCAATGACGGCGGCCACGTCGCCTTCTTTCTCCAGCACATAGTCAATGTAGGCGGCGCATTTCAAATCGCAGCCACCCCGCGTGTGACAATTCCACAGGCAGCGATACTCGTCCGGCGGCGGTACGTGTTCCGCGCCGGGCAGCAGGGGGCCGATGTTGGCCCGGAACAGCCGCTCGCCGCCGATGGAGATAGTGTCCAGCGTGGCCCCGTGGAAGGAATCCCACATGGAGATGGTTTTGTGCCGCCCCGTCGCCGCGCGCGCCAGCTTCAGGGCGATGCCGATGGCCTCCGCGCCGCCGGGGGCGAAGAGGACGCGGTTTGGCGACGTGGTCGCCTTGTCGCCGGGGGCCAGTTCCGCCAGTTTTTTGGCCAGGGCAACGGCCGTCGCATTCGTATACCGGCGCGGGGAAAAGGAAAGTGTCGCCATCTGCTCGGTGATGGCCCGGATGACGGCCGGATGCCCAAAGCCGACCTGGTGGACGTAGTTGCCGTGAAAATCCATGTACCGCCGCCCCTGCACGTCTTCCAGGTAGATGCCTGCGCAGCTTTGCAGGGCGTTGAGACAGGGGGTGGAGAGGGATTGGTGCAGGAAGTAACGGCCGTCTTCGTCCAGCAGTTGGCGGGTTTTTTCGTCAAGGCTACGATACCATTCCTG
>JALUPA010000362.1 GCA_027054335.1 Ardenticatenaceae bacterium | reverse complement strand
ACCTGCCCCGGCGGAGCCGGCAGCCCATCGTCCGTCACCGTCCCATCCAACGTCGCACTCGCCGGCAAGGTGATCGTCTGATCCACCCCCGCGTCCACCGTCGGAGGCTGGTTCGTCGCGCCGCCGCCGTTCTCTTGCACCATCACGGCACTGCCGTACTTGCCCTTGTATTCCGACCCCGCCGTGCCATCCCAACTCACCGTCAACACGACCGTCCCGTCACTGCCCGGATTCACCCCCGTGAACCGCGCCACATACCCATTGTCATTGTCCGCCGGCAGCCGCGTCGAGGGATCCGTCGGCCCCGTAAACAACACCCCGCCCACTTCATTCGGGTTATCCGTGGCCGCCGAACTCGCATTGGTAAACGCATCCGCTCCGGAAATCGTCACCAGCGAGGCCCGGTCCCAGCCATAGAGATCCCGGTGGGCCGTAAACACCAACTCATACGTCTTGCTCGGATCCATGCCCGTGAAGGTCAGGACCTGTGAATCGTTGATGTCATTGATGTACGCCAGCACCCCTTGCCCGCTGACCTTGCCATTGAACACGGTAAAGGCATCCCCCGTGGTCGGGTCCGCCCCCTGCGTGGCATGGGTCGTCCCGTTATAGTCGCCGCCCGTCACCGTCAGCGTCACCCCCGTCACATTGCCCGTGGCATAGTCGATGAGGAACCCGCTGTTGGCCAGACCCGACCCGCCAGTCGGTGAGGTGTACGTGGTGATGTTCGTGTTCAACTGCCCGCTCGCCCAGGCTAAATCATTGTAAGCGGTAAACCCACTGCCGCCGCCGGCCGGATTCACCGTGATCGTCACGTCCGCCGACGCCGTCAACGCACTGTCATCCGCCGTCAACCGCAGCACATACGTCCCCGCCACGCTGAAGCTCGCCGTCGTATCCACCGCATTGACATCCCCGAACGTCACCGTCCCCGGCCCGCTCACCATACTCCACGTCGTCGTCACCTGCCCCGGCGGGGTCGGCAACCCATCGTCCGTCACCGTCCCATCCAACGTCGCACTCGCCGGCAAGGTGATCGTCTGATCCACCCCCGCGTCCACCGTCGGGGGCTGGTTCGTCGCGCCGCCGCCGTTCTCTTGCACCATCACGGCACTGCCGTACTTGCCCTTGTATTC
>JALUPA010000361.1 GCA_027054335.1 Ardenticatenaceae bacterium | reverse complement strand
GTTATGACATCAGCCACACACAAGGGGCGCAGACGGTGGCTTCGATGGTGGTGTTTGTCCAGGGCGCGCCGCGCAAGAGCGATTACCGCCGTTTCAACATCCAAACTGTGGGGAATGACGATTACGGAGCGATGAAGGAGGCGTTGACCCGCCGCTTCCAGCGGTACAAAGACGCGCAGGCGGGCGAACTGCACGATCCGGGGCAGATCGGCCGGCCGCGCAAGGAGACGGCCTGGGCGATTTTGCCGGATTTGCTGATTGTGGACGGGGGCAAGGGGCAGTTGGCCATGGCGGTGGAGGTTTTGCAACAGTTTGGCCTGGAGAATGAGGTGCCGTTGGCCGGATTAGCCAAGCGGGAGGAGGAGTTGTTTGTGCCGGGACGGCCGCAATCCATCTGGCTGGACAGGCGGTCGCAGGGGTTGTATCTGGTGCAGCGGGTGCGAGACGAGGCGCATCGTTTTGCTAATGAGGGGCATCGTAAGCGGCGGGCGAAGGTGGGCACGGCCTCGATTCTGGATACGATTCCCGGTGTTGGCCCGCGGCGGCGCAAGCTGCTGCTGGAGCGGTTTGGTTCGCTGCAAGGCATCCGCCAGGCGCCGATGGAGGAGATTGCTTCGGTACCGGGCATTCCCGTGTCGGTGGCAGAGGCGGTGAAGGCGCATCTGGATTAGGTTGCCAGACGGCCGTTTCCCTTTTACAATGGGCTTGTTATGGATCAATCGAAGTTAATGGCGGCTCAATTACAAAGGCGAGACCCGGCAGCGTGGACGGCCGTATTGCGCCGCCAGTTGGGGGTAGAAGATGTGGTGGTGACGGCCGTATCCGCCCGATCTGTGGATCGCACCCCCTTCAGAAACCGTGTTACTCGCTACTTACTGGCGCTGGATGGTTGCGCCGATCCTGTCACCCTCATTGGCAAACGCACCACCTTAAAAGAGGTGTGCTTTTACCAGAAATTGAGCAGCCAACTACCGGGCGTTGCTCCGTGCTGCCATTTTCAGCACGAAGCCGAAGACGGGAAACGGGGCTGGGTAGTCCTGGATGACGTGCCCGACCAAATTCCACCGCAAAAATGGGCCGCTACCGATCTGGAAATCCTCACCGGCACGCTGGCCGATTTGCACGCTGCCTTTTGGGGTCAGGAAGGCCAATTGGAAGCTGAAGCACTGCCCTGGCTCATTGGCGGGCGCCAATATACCTGGGAGGAATTGAAAGCAGAGCAGCCCGTCTATTTTGAGGTAGGGCCGGGCGCCATTTTGTCAGAACACGCCATCGAGCGCGCCGGGAATCTGGCCCCGACGCTGCTGAAAGCGGCCAACGGTCTGGCTGTGATGCGCGCTCTGAACGGCTGGCCCGGTATTCTGAGCGAAACTCATCTCACCATCACCGCCGAACTGCTGGATGACCCTGTGCCCATGCTGGAACCGCTGTGCTGCCTGCCTGCTACGCTCTTGCACGGAGCGGCTCACCCTTACCATTGGCGCACGACGCTATTTGACGATATGCGTTTGCTGGATTGGCGGCGGGTCAGCATTGGTCCCGGTGTTTATGACCTGATTGATTTTCTGGAACAGTTCTCTGTACTCTATGAGGATGAGTACCATACGCAGATGACCTTACGTACTGAATGGCCTGTTTCCGAAGAAACAATCATAGATAATTATGTACTGGCCCTGTCGCACCGTTTGGGGGCTGATTTTGACGGCCGTGCCCTGCGCCAGGCCCTCCCCGCTGCCCGCTGCCTGCAAATATTGACCAGTTGGTTTGTCTTTTTTGCCAACTGGTTTGATGACATGCCTGACCTGTACACCTGGCAAAGAATCAATCGCATGAGTGAGGCAGAACTCCAGGGAACGATGTTTGCCCCCATTGCCCAATACCGGCCTTATTTAACGGCCGTTTTCCAACGCTTCCTCAAGGCGTACCGTTCCCTCTGACTTTTTGAGAATTACCCCGCTTTAAGGATAATTGAAGAAAACAGAGATTGTAGATTAGAGATTGGAGATTGTCAGCCGTTTATGCAGGGTTGTTCAGTTCTAAGAAACAGGACGCAGATTAACGCTGATGACGCTGATTTTTTCTTTGTAATCTGCGTTTATCAGCGTTAATCTGCGTCCCAATTCTAATTATTGGCCAGAACTGAACAGCCCTGGCCGTTTATGGTAAATCTCCAATCTCTAATCACCAATCTCCATAAACCTATGGAGGCAGAAGATGAGTAACCAGCTAAACAAATACAGTTCCCGTATCACCCAGGTTAAATCGCAAGGCGCGTCTCAGGCCATGTTGTATGGTACAGGCTTACAGCCGGCCGATATGGACAAAGGGCAGGTAGGCATTGCCAGCATGTGGTACGAAGGCAATACCTGCAACATGCACCTGAACGATCTGGCCGCCAAAGTCAAGGAAGGCGTCCAGGCTGCCGGGCTGGTAGGAATGCGTTTCAACACCATCGGCGTCAGTGACGGCATCAGTATGGGCACGGAAGGGATGAGCTATTCCCTGCAATCCCGCGACATCATTGCCGATTCCATCGAAACGGTAATGGCTGCCCAATGGTACGACGCCCTCATCGCCCTGCCTGGCTGCGACAAAAATATGCCCGGCAGCATCATGGCTATGGGGCGGCTGAACCGGCCGGCCATCATGGTTTATGGCGGCACCATCCGCGCCGGCTGGACGCTGAAGCAGTCTAAGCTGGATATTGTTTCTGCGTTCCAGAGCTATGGTGAGTACCTTGCCGGTACGATTGATGATGCAGAGCGGGAAGATATTGTGCAGCATAGCTGCCCCGGTGCGGGAGCCTGCGGCGGTATGTATACGGCCAACACGATGGCCGCCGGCATCGAGGCATTGGGGATGAGCCTGCCGTACAGTTCTTCCTATCCGGCCGTCTCTCAGGAGAAGCTGGATGAATGTTTCCGGGCCGGAGCGGCTATGCGCCATTTACTGGAAGAGGACATCAAGCCGCGCGATATTATGACGCGGTCAGCGTTTGAAAACGGCATCACTACCATCATCGCTTTGGGCGGTTCTACCAATGCGGTTTTACACTTCATCGCTATGGCTCGCGCGGTAGACGTGGATTTGACGATTGACGATTTCCAGGCTATCAGTGAACGTACGCCGTTTTTAGCTGACCTGAAGCCCAGCGGCCGTTTTGTAATGGAGGATTTGTACGAAGTCGGTGGCGTCCCGGCGGTGATGAAACTGCTGCTGGAAAATGGCTACCTGCATGGTGACTGTCTGACGGTGACAGGGAAAACGGTAGCAGAAAATCTGGCGGATTTGCCTGATTTGGCAGCGGGGCAGGAGGTGATACGGCCGTTAACCAATCCCATCAAAGCTACCGGCCACATCCAGATATTGCGGGGTAACCTGGCTCCTGATGGCGCCGTGGCCAAAATCACGGGCAAAGAAGGGCTGGTCTTCAACGGGACGGCCAACGTCTTTGATTCGGAAGAGGAGATGTTGGCGGCGTTGGAAGAGGAAAAAATCAAAAAGGGGGATGTGATTATCATTCGTTACGAAGGCCCCAAAGGCGGTCCCGGAATGCCGGAGATGCTTACTCCCACCAGCGCCATTGTGGGAGCCGGGCTGGGGAAGGATGTGGCGTTGCTGACAGACGGCCGTTTCTCTGGCGGTAGTCATGGTTTTATCGTCGGCCACATCACCCCAGAAGCGCAGGAAGGCGGCCCCATCGCCCTGGTACAAACCGGCGACCCGATCACCATAGATGCCAACAACAACACCCTCGACGTTCACCTGCCTGACGAGGAGCTGGTTCGCCGTCGCGCTGCATGGACGCCGCCCCCTTACAAGCGCACGCGGGGCACGCTTTACAAGTATATCAAGAACGTAAAATCAGCTACAGAGGGGTGCGTCACGGACGAATAAACCGGCTTGATGGACTTGGGAAACAGCCCGCTAATTAACTTGGTTGTCGTAAGCAAACCATAAGGAATGCTGTAAGAATGCGGCACTAAACTCCTAAACAGTTAAGGAATATCATCGATCTAACTGACTATGGAAACCAATATGCAAACACCTTACACAACCAAAACAGTCGCCATAAAAACGGGTGACATTAAAGCCGAAGGTTCCCAATTCACATACACGTATCCCAATGCCCAGCAAGCAAACGCCAGACTGAAAGCGTTACTGGATTACGCTATTGTTATCCCCGCACTGCTTTTCATCTGGCCCTTGTTCCTGATTATAGCTATTGCCGTCAAACTGGATTCTCCCGGCCCTATCATTTATCGGCGGCGGGTTGTCGGCAAGAATGGACTGATGTTCGATGCTCTCAAGTTCCGCACCATGTACGTGAATGGGGAAGAAATCATGGCGCGTTACCCCAAATTAAAAGCAGAATTAGACAAGAATTACAAATTGAAATGTGATCCTCGCGTCACCCGAGTAGGTAAACTGTTACGCAAATTCAGCCTGGATGAATTGCCGCAATTGTTCAACGTGTTGGCTCAGGATATGTCTATAGTTGGTCCGCGTATTGTCACCCAGCCTGAGGTTGAAAAATACGGTGTTATGGGCGAACGTTTATTGACGGTTATGCCTGGTGTTACCGGATTATGGCAGGTAAGTGGCCGTTCCAACACAACCTATGATGAGCGAATTCAGTTGGATATGGAATACATCAATTCCTGGTCGATTTGGAAGGACATCAAAATTTTGTTTATAACCGTTCCGGCGGTAGCCAAAGGTGATGGTGCTTATTAAGGTTGTCTCCTTCTCAATTAACCAAATACAAAAAACCCGCTCTAAATGGCGGGTTTTTCTATTTATCACAAAGCCGACTATTATGTTATGGTTGGCTCTGTTCCATTTGGCGACGACTTAACGGTTGCGGAAACTTTGTGTTTTCCGCTGACGACGCAGGGCTTTTTTCTTCTGGATGCGTCTCAATTCGCTTCTGGAAACAAACCAGCGCTTACGCCGTACATCAGCCAGCACTTTGCTTTTGATGACCGCTTTGTTAAAACGACGCAGCAATTGTTCTGGCGATTCATTTGCACGTAAATCAACTTTTGGCAGCGTTCTCACCCCCTTTTTTGGGTAGATTTAGTGAGTTGATTTGCTTCATTTTATCATCAACCTTGCTAGTCCAAGCCAACAATTGACAAACCAGAGACTCGTTGGTTTCTGGTATAAATAATACATTTTGCATTATTCATTTTTCAATGTCATCGTTGGGATTATTTAAGAAGAATCCAATTACAGTGAGTTTATTCTCCTTGCCACCTAAGTTTACCCTCAGTTGACAGGATGCGCCAACTTTTTAAGAAAGCGCCAGAAAATCACGCCCTTGCAGACGATGTTCGATCTTTTGCCAGATTTGGTCCAAGTGTTCATCATACTGGACGTAATTCAGGTTGTTGGTGTCTATAGTTAATACTGGACTGAGGTTGAAATTGTTAGCCCATTCGTCGTATAGCAGGTTGAGTTGGGCCAGATAGTCAGCGGCAATGTCCTGTTCGTAATCACGGCCGCGTTGGGTGATGCGGCGGCGCAGGGTGGGGACGGAGGCTTTGAGGTAGATGACGAGCTGCGGCGGTTGGAGCAGGGTGGTCAATGTCTGGTACAGGTCGAAGTAACAGAGCCAGTCCCGTTCACTCATGTGCCCTTGGCGGTATAGGTTGCGGGCAAAAATCTCGGCGTCTTCGTACACGCTGCGATCCTGAATGATGGCGTTTTGGTTTTGCAGTAAGTCATAATGTTGCTGTAAACGACGGGAAAGGAAGAATACCTGAGACTGAAAACTCCAGCGCCGCATGTCCTGGTAAAAATCGGCCAGGTAGGGATTTTCTGCTACAGCTTCAAAGACAGGTTCCCAGCCGGTGCGTTGCGCCAGGAGTTGGACAAGGGTAGATTTGCCGACGCCTATATTGCCGGCGATAGTAATGAATTGTTTGCTCATAATGGCGGGATTATAACAGAGATTGGTTATAAGTTTTGGCTCTTTGGGAATCCAGGGGGTTGACTGAATTTTTGACACGAATCACACGAATTTTTACAAATGGTGGCATGTTTTGAATGAAATAATACGAAAAATCTGGCGAGTTTTGCTTCGTTTTGGCTTTCGTTTACTTTATTATGAGTTAGCCTGGACATATGATCTGGTGAGTTGGGTTGTTTCTTTGGGGGAATGGCGTAACTGGCAGCGGGCGGCATTGCCTTTTGTAGCGGGTGAACGGGCGCTGGAAATTGGTCATGGGCCGGGGCATATGCTGCTGGATTTGTCTACGGCCGTATCCCACGTCGCCGCTCTGGATTTATCCCCCTACATGGGGCGGCTGGCGCGGCGGCGGCTGGAAAAGGCGGGGCTGCCCGTCTTGCTGGTGCAGGGGCGGGTGCAGGAATTACCCTGGGCCACGGCCGTATTCGACACCGTCCTGGCGACATTTCCTACTGATTATATTATTGAACCGGAAACCATTGCTTCTGTCTACCGGGTGTTAAGGATGGACGGCCGTTTCATCATCGTGCCGGAGGGTCATTTGGCGGGGCGGGGCGTGCTGTACCGGTTCATTGACTGGCTGTTTCGCATTACCGGGCAGCGGGGCGGGGCGTTTGTGGTGGCTGAAGATGGGTTTGGGCCGGATACGGCCGTGTGGGAACTATTCCGCCAGCAATATGCCGCAGCCGGTTTCAGGGTGGAAGTGAAGCAAATCAAACTGGAACGCAGCGTCGTAACCGTCATCATCGCCCAAAAAGAAGGTTGATCCGCAGATGACGCAGATTTCACAGATTTAATCTGCGTTAATCTGCGTAATCTGTGGATAAAAGTGAGGAAACTCGCACACTCCGAGCAGGGTTGGTAAAATGTTCCCCATGAATGAACCAGAAATAACAAATACGACCGTGCCCGAACAAGGGGCGACCATGAGAGACCGGGGCATCGTCCTGGTGGTAGCTACGGCCGTCATCATCCTCGATCAACTGAGCAAATATATCGTCATCCAATCTTTGCCCCTGTACCAGAGTTGGGCGCCTGTGCCGGCATTGGCTGCTTTCTTCCAATTTACGCACGCTACCAATACAGGTACTGCTTTTGGCCTGTTTCCCAATGCCGGCTGGATTTTTGGCTTGATGGCTGTCGTTGTCAGCGGAGCCATCATTTACTTCAACGAGCGAATTGCCAGCGGTAATATCTGGCTGCGGGTGGCGTTAGGGCTGGAATTGGGTGGCGCGATAGGTAACCTGATAGATCGGGTTCGCCTGGGTTACGTCACTGATTTACTGGATTTTGGCCCCTGGCCTGTGTTCAACTTGGCCGATCTGGCCATCGTCAGCGGTGCGGTTCTCTTGGCCTGGATTGTCCTGCGCGAAGAGCGCGAGGCTAAGAAAGCAGCCGCGGCTGAATCAGCGACCCCGGAATCGGAATCTTCTCCCGAAGAATCAGTGTAACGCCGGCACACTGAAAACTGCTATGAGTGAGCAACGCATCGAACTAACTCTGGACGCGACCGGCGAACGGCTGGACAAAGCCTTACCGGTGGCCGTGCCGGAACTGTCGCGTACCCAGGTGCAGCGTTTAATTAAGAAAGGGCAGATTACGGTGAACGGCCGTATCGTCAAACCCAATCTCAAGCTGGCCGGGGGCGAGCAAGTCATCATCATTTTGCCCGCTGTGCAGGAAACGGAACTGCTGCCCGAAGACATCTCCCTGGACATCCGCTACGAAGATGGGGATATGCTGGTGATCAACAAACCGGCGGGCATGGTGGTGCATCCGGCGGTGGGACATGAAAGCGGTACGCTGGTAAACGCCGTCCTGTTCCATTGCCCTGACCTGGAAGGAATTGGTGGCGAGAAACGACCCGGCATTGTGCATCGCCTGGACAAGGATACGTCTGGTTTGATTGTGGTGGCGAAAAATGAACAGGCCATGCGTCATTTGCAGGCCCAGTTCAAAGAGCGGACGGTGGACAAACGTTATCTGGCTTTGGTAGAAGGTCAAATGAACCTGCCGGAAGCGTTGATTGACGCCCCCATTGGCCGCGACCCGCGCCAGCGCAAGAAGATGGCGGTCATCCCCCTGCATTATTCGGCCCGTTCCCGGCCGGCGCAGACGGAATACCGCACGCTGATAGGGTATGACGATTACACGTTGGTGGAGTGCCGCCTGCTCACGGGGCGGACGCATCAAATCCGGGTGCATCTGGCGTATGCGGGCTTTCCTATTGTAGGGGATACGGTATACGGCCGTCGCAAGCAAACGATCCGCCTCAAACGCCACTTCCTCCACGCCGCCAGACTGGCCTTGTTACGGCCGTCTGACAACACCCTCCTCTCTTTTGAAGCGGAACTGCCACCGGAATTAACGGCCGTGCTGCAACCGTTGGAAACAGTGTGACTTTTTAATGGCTCAGTTTGGCGCTGGCCAGTCGGTTCAGGCTGACACCTTCTTCTGCTGCTTCCAATGCCAGATTCCGATGGAGTTCTGGTGGAATTCGCACCATGAATTTGCCGCTATACTTCTTAACGGCAATAGGTTCTGGTACGGGTTCGTTATTAGCTTCCAAATCTGCCACTACCTCGGCTACCACCTGCCGGATACCGCGTAAAGCAGCTTGCGGCGTTTCTGCCAGCCAGCTTAAACTGGGGAATTCTACGCAAAGCCCTGCATATTCTCCGTCTTCTTCCGACCAGGTGACCCGGTAGGTGTAACGGTCATTGTTCAGAATCATTTTGCGCCTCCAGCCGTTCAATGGCTTTCAAAGGAAAGCCAGACATTATTGTGACCCGTTTTGCCCGTTTCGTTCTTGGGAGGGCACATTAGGGATGCCGATGAAGAAGGTGGTTCCCTGCCCCGGTTGACTGGTACACCAGACACGGCCGTCGTGCCGTTCCGCGATAGATTTAACAATAGCCAGCCCCAGACCAGACCCTTTTACTCGCTCTGTGCCCCGCTGCTTGATGCGGTAAAACTTTTCAAAAAGACGGTACTGGTCCTGTTTGGGGATGCCCGGCCCGTGATCTTCCACGCTGAGAACCAACTCTTCCTCCCGCTGTTCGGCGCGCAGGATGAGGCTGCCGCTGTTGGGTGCATATTTGAGGGCATTACCGGCCAGATTAGTAATCGCCTGACGGATTAACGCCCGGTCGCCGGTTACGGTGATGGATTCCGGGGTCGTTTCCACCTGGATTTTCAGGCCGGCCAGATGGGCGTGCTGCCAATACTCCTCGGCAATTTCTGTCAGCAGTGATTTTACCTCGAAAGATTCATATTCCAGGTCAACGCCCGCTTCAATACGGCCCAAATCCAGCAAATCATCTACCATCTGGGTCATCTGGTCAATGCCGGCCAGAATTTTTTCGATGTATTCCTGCTGTTTGTCCGTTAGCTCGCCTACCATAGGCAGCATGGTGGTATAGCCGCGCATGAAGGTGAGGGGGCTGCGTAGATCGTGGGATACGGTGGCCACAAAGTCGGACTTCATCTGGTCAATTTCTTTGAGCATGGTGATGTCCCGCAGCACAGCCACCCGGCCAAATACCTGGCCTTCGTTGCTGACGATGGTGGAGGCGTTGGCGTAGTAGACACGGCCGTTTCCCGTAGATACTTCCACATTACCCATCTGCCCGCTTTGCCCGGTCAGCGCGTCTACCAACGCCTGGTCTTGCAAGATGTCGGAAACAGGCCGGGCGACAACCTCCGCTGCTTTCAGGCCAAAAATCTGCTCGGCAGAGCGGTTGATGAGCAGAATACGTTCCGTATGATCAGTAACGACGACAGCGTCGGAAGTGCTGGCCAGAACGGCAGCCAGACGGCGGCGGCCTCCTTCGGCGGTAGCGTAGAGGCGGGCGTTTTCCACCAGTACGGCCGTTTGCCCGGCCATCGTCTTCAAAAGCTGCCACTCCTTTTCGTCATAGCTATGAGCATGGCGGTAGCCCAACCACAAAATCCCCTGGAAGCGGTCGTGAGAGCGCAACTGCACAGCCAACAGGGAGGGCACTGGCGCCACTTTGTTCAGTTCCAGGGCCGCCTGAATTTCTTCCGGAGTGGACAAGATCAGTTCCGGCGTTTGCCGCAGTTTGCTCATCAGCGTCCGATCCAGGGCGGCCATTTCTGCTGCGGCCGTGCCTTCGCCAAAGGTCAACGGCCGTCCCCCGCTGGGATTGAGTACCACAGCCCGCGCTCCGGCTGCTCCCGTTCCCCGCACCGCCCCGCGCAGCACGACGGGGAGGCCCTGGTTAATGTCAATCGTCGTAGCAATAGCCTGGCTGACAGACAGGAGCAGAGATAGTTCATTTAACTGCTTGCGCGTGGCCCGCTGCATTTGCACAAAAGCCCGGTTCAAATCACCAATCTCGTCTTCACGTTCCACTGGCTGCGTGGTAGACCAGTTATCCCCACTACTCATCGTATTGGCGGCCGCAACCAGTTCGCTCAATGGTTCTGTTACCTGGCGTTCCAGATTCTTTACCCCGGCATAGGTGAACAGAACCGCCGAGGCCATTAACACCAACAGCAAAGGCACAATCACCACCACTGCCTGGCGCAGCACCACACTGTACGGCTCTACAGCGGCCACTGTCCAGGGCTGCCCCGGCACGGCGCTGGTAACCACAAAAGCACGCGAGCCATCTTCCAGCCAAGTGCGATAGCCGGAAATATCTCTCTGCCCGATGGCGGGCAGCGGTTTGGCGTATGACAATAACTCTTCATCTCCTGACAATGTGGCGATACTGCCTTCCTTGTCTATCAGATAGCCACTTTCGTCGGCGGTGGAAATGATGAGGGTGTTGTGGTTGGGGGCGCGTTTGAAATAGCCGGCTACCTGAGACTCGGTGTTGGGTGTGGCGGGGTCCAATTCCATAAGCGCCAGTTCCCCGGCAATGTTGTCGGCGCTGGCATCCATTTGCCGCAGCAGGGCCAGGCTGGTGGAGTAGGCGATGAGCAGGTAGACGACGGTAACGGTCAGGCTGATCATCGCCACGGAAAAGAGGGCGTAATGGCTGATGAGTTGTCGTTGTAAACTACGTTGGTCGGGAGAGGGGGTGAACGGCCGTTTCGCACGTAAATCCGGCATGGCCCGTAAAATACCCATGACGACCAATCCGGCAATGATGGCTTCAATCAGGTAAACGACCAGGTTGGCCCGCATAATGACCAGGGTTTGATCCAGAGCGGTCAGCCAGGAAGCGTCTACCGTGGCCAGAGTGGTCAGTCCGGATAAAAGTGTCAGGAGAAAGGCGGCCAGAATTCCGGCTGCCACCGGCTGCCGCAGCCAACGGTACAGTTGCCCCTGGTAATGCTGCTGCATAAGGAAGGCGGCGCACACGGCCGTAAAACCCACGTTAAACACCACCAGCCAACTTTGTGACTGGCCCAGCGCCATTCCCAACCCGCCGCTGACGCCAATGAGGAAGACGGCCGTGACTGGCAAGAAAGCGGCTGCCAACAGTACCGGAATCAGAGCCGCCAGGGTTAACGCCGCCACTGGCATATCAGCAGGTAAATCGGGGAATAAATCCAGAGGAAACAACAACCCGGCAATCAGGGCCAATACAGCCAAACCTAGCGCCCAATTTCGCGTCCGGGAGGAAAAATGGCGAAAATCGGCGCGGTTAGCGTAAAACAAGACGACTGTTAGGGCCAAGTATAGGATTAAAAGCATAGTCTCTTGCCCGCGGTAAGACAGATTAAGCTATTGATGGAAGGCTCTGCAAAATGCCCACAGGTGTCGTAACTTGTAACTATTCAGCTACCAAAGGTGACAGTCACTTACAAACATTGCCGCTCCGTCTGGCACCTTTGGTAAAAGTGACTGCCACCTGTACAGTTGCCGTAACTTTACAATAATAAGCAAATTTGATTATAACATGCGTAATCTGGCATAGCAATTGACCGGTGCGTTGAGGGTGCGTCTCTGGTACAAATGTTTGTCTTTTGACGCATTTCCAATTATGATCCGGGGCAATGGATTCCCGCCGTCGCACTTACGCTATTTTGATAGGTATTATTTTGTTGACGTTGCCCTGTTATATATTGGGGGCGGGGCTGCTGTATGTTGCTCCGGAATCGGGGGGCAGCAGTCTGGAAACGCCGGTAGCGCCGCCGGATTTAACGGTTTTCCCGACAAATACGGCGACGCCGCTGCCTTTACCACCAACGTTAACGAGTGTACCCACCACTACACCCGGCACGCCTACTGCCAGTCCCACCTTGCCGCCTACCCCGGAACAGTTTGAGACGCCCACCCT
>JALUPA010000360.1 GCA_027054335.1 Ardenticatenaceae bacterium | reverse complement strand
CCAATCATCACGGCTCCGGCCATTCCACCAGCCAGACCTACGTGGATGCGCTCAATCCCGACGTCTCGCTCATCTCTTGTGGCAGCAATTCGTATGGGCATCCGGCCCAGGCCGTGCTGGACCGGCTACTGCTGACTGGTGACGTCTATCTGACTAATTTGTGCGACACTACCCGCAACTACGGCTCGTCTGTTATTGTAGACGGTGACATCATTCTGCGCTCCACCGACGGGGTGAATTACACCATCAATGGCACGGCTTACGTCGCCAGCGACCCGCCTCCGCCGCCCGGCACTTACGACGTGAGTGATATTCTGGTCAACGAGGTGATGCCCCGCCCCAGCAGCGGCAACCCGGAATGGATTGAACTGTACAATCCCACACCGCAGGATATTGACATCTCCGGGGCCTGGATTGACGACATCGCCAATGGCGGCGGTTCGCCCAAACAAATCCCCTCCGGCACGATTATTTCTGCTGGCGGCTACTGGACAATGGATACCAGCCGCTTCTTTAACAATAGCGGCGACGACGCCCGGCTGCTCATGCCGGACGGGGCCACGGTGGTGGATAGTTACAGCTACGGCAGTAGTTCTGTCAATAAATCCTGGTACCGCACCCCGGATGGCGGCGCCTGGTCGCCTACGATGGGCACGCCGACGAAAGGTTCGGCCAATAACTAAACTGGATGGCAGACTCCGGCCGGCAAGCATGAGACGATCTTTCCTCTGGCTGTTGTTTTTCATCATGGGCGCTGCGGGCTGCGGGGTTTCGCCCACAGCGCCTGTGGTTGATCCGCCTACGGCCGTATCCCGGCAAACCGACGCCGGGCAAACCCTTTCCACTGAACCCGGCCCGCTGTGGGTGCTGGTCAGCGGGGTGGATGAACACGGCCTGATGGCCACGCCCCGCCTGACCTTGCTGGCCGCGCCCGATCCGGCTGCGGCCGGGCAGGGGCAGGTAGACACCGGGCAGCCTGCCTGGGTAGACGCAATCCGGCAGAACGGCCCGCAAGGGCTGCGCCGCTTTTACCACGTGCAACTGGTCAGCGGGGAAAGCGGCTGGCTGCCGGATTTTTACATCCGCCGCGAGGCTTATCTGTACCTGCCGGACACAAATCTCATTCCGCTTTACGACCAGCCGGACGGGCAGATCGTTGCTTGGCTGCCTAACGTCTCGCCGGTTAAGCTGCTGGACCCGACTGCCCCTGACTGGTGGCGGGTAGAGACAGCGGACGGGGCAACAAGCGGCTGGGTTCCGACCGAGCAGGTCAAGGAATCTTCGGAGCGGGAGTTTTTGCAGAATGCGGGGCACGACCACAACACACACGAACATGACGAATGAACGGGTAACGGCCGTGCGCCAAACGCTCCTAGCCGCCTACCGGGAAACCGGCTTGTGGGGCGTTACCCAACCGGATTGGCCCTTGCCGGAAATGCTCAAACGGGGCGAAGATACGCATCTGGCCTGGCTGACCCTGGTCTACACCGTCAGCGGCGGCCGTGATCCGGCCCAGTTATGGCCGGCCGCCCGCGCCGCTTACGCCGCCCGCCCAGATTTGTTTGACCCACAAACATTGGCCTACACCCGTCCGAATACGTTAATCGAACCTTTACGGGCGTACCGGCTGACGCAAAAGGCCAAAAGTGAAGCGACCATCTGGCAGCGCATTGGGCAGGCGTTGGTCATGCGCGCCGCCGGGTCTGTGTCCCAACTGCTGGCCGAGTACGACTTTTCCGCCCCAGCGCTCTGGCAAATGCTGCAAAGCAACAAGACCACATTCCCTGTCTTGTCTGGACCGCAGACGGGGCCGCGCTGGTTGCATGGGTTGGCTTCTGCGGGCGGGCAGCCGCTTGCCGGCGCAGACCGGCTGCCTGTACCGCTCTCGCCAGCAGGGGAAAAAGCTATGGCGGCGCTGGAAATCTCTGGCACACAGGTTTCGGCGGAGATTTTTGCGCCGCTTGATTTGTTGGGGCGGCGGGGCTGCGCTCAAAGGAAACCGCGCCAGACGTCTTGTCCCGCAGCCGGGGAGTGTCCTGTGGCCGGGTTTTGTGGGTACGGCCGTAAATCTCTCTGACAGATTTGTCTCGCATCTTAAAATTCAGCGACATCTGGCGACAGATTCCCGAATAATTAACTCTGTAGACAGCGCCGGCTTTTCGTAAGGCTTCCCTTTAAGGATGTGCAGCAAGAACTGCGCGGCCGTTTCCCCTATTTCCACCGCCGGCTGCCGGATTGTGGTCAAAGGCGGCGTCATGTAGGCTGAATCAGGCTGATCGTCAAACCCCACTATGGAAACGTCATCCGGCACGCGAATACCGCGCCGGAAGAGAGCCAGGCGCGCGCCAAAAGCCATCTGATCATTGGCGGCAAAAATGGCGCTGAAAGCGCGGCCCCGCATCAGCAGTGTTTCCACAGCCAGCACGCCCGACTGCCGCCGAAAGTTCCCCTCCACAACAAGCGCCGGGTCCGGGTCAAGCCCGGCATCTTGTAATGCCTGAACGTACCCCTCGCGGCGGGCCACGCCATCGGGTTGGGTCATAATGCCGGTAATGTGGGCAATATGCTCGTGTCCCGCGTCGATCAGATAACGGGTTGCCTGGTACGCTGCCTGAAAATTATCCACGTAGACGCACCGATCAATCAGTTCCGGCAGTCGTCGGGCAGCGACGACCACAGGGAGTTGATCATTGAGGCGATACAGTGATTCCCCTGGGCTGTGCCCCCCTATAACGATAAGACCGTCCACTCGCCTGTCCAAAAGTGTCTGCACAGCCTCCTTTTCTATATCTGCCTGCCACTGCCCGTCGGCAAAAATGGGCGAATAATGGCTGCCCGCGAGACCCTGGATCACCCCCCGCACAATCGCATCGTAAAACGGGCTGCCGATCTGTTGCGTCAGCACGCCCACCGTCATGGATTGGCCGCCGGCCAGCCCCCGGGCAAAGATGTTGGGCTGGTAGTTCAATTCCGCCATGGCCGCCAGAACGGCCGTGCGCTTTTCCGGAGCCACCGGCGTACTGTCATTGAGTACACGGGAAACGGTACTTTTGGAGACTTGCGCTCTGTCGGCAATATCTTGAATAGTAATTCTCTTTTTATGCGCCATAAATTCCTCTCAAGTTGTCATTATAACATGAAAACGATTTCTTAAAAAGCTGTATTTCTTGACACAACAAGGGCTATCAGTTATTATTTATGAAATCGCTCCCAGAAATAGAACGATTTAGACACTATACGCTGAAATCGCTTTCATATAATTAGCCCCCGTGAGTTTGAGCCGCAACTTTTCTTGGCGGTAAGGTCTCCCGGAAATTTATTTGGTGGATATGTGACTCTACTGAGAAAAACCGCAGGCTGCGCCGATTTTTACTCGACTAAAATTTGCGCAAATTCGTGTACTTCGTGGCTTTTTTCAGCGAACTCATACGTATTTCAGGACCAGATGCCAAACAGCATTCCACACCCTTTTATCCACACCAACCACGTGAATCGGCGTTTTGGTCCTAAAGGAGGTGCGCTCGACAAGATCACCCGACAAAACCGGCAAACCCTTGATACCATGATAAGTTGAAACACTTTCGGAGAAGAATAAAAATGAAAAAGACAAGATGGTTTTTGATAGCTTTGCTCATCCTGACTGGTATAACGTTGGCCGCCTGCGGCGGCAGCCAACCGGCCGCCCAGGAAACCCCGACTGAAGAACCGGCCGCTGAACCGACGCAGGCCACAACCGAAGAATCCGCCGCCGAACCAACGGAAGCCGCAGCCGCAGAACCGCCCGCCGAACCAACGGAAACGGCCGCCGCAGAACCTACAACCAAACCCGCAGAAACAACAGCCGCAGAACCGCCCGCCGCTGCGGAAAAAGTGCAAATCCGCTGGTATGTCGGTCTGGGCGCCGGGTCCGACGAACCTACCTTTGACGCCCAACAGGCCATAGTAGATCAATTTAACGCCTCGCAGGACGAGATCGAACTGGTATTGGAAATTGTGGACAATGAAGTGGCGTATGACACGCTGGCTACCCAGATTGCCGGGGGCAATGCGCCGGATATTGTCGGCCCGGTGGGTATTCGCGGCCGTGACAGCTTCAAAGGCGCCTGGCTCGACCTGCAACCCCTGATTGACGCCAACAACTACGACTTGAGTGACTTTGACCCGGCGATGGTTGAGTTTTACCAGGTTC
>JALUPA010000359.1 GCA_027054335.1 Ardenticatenaceae bacterium | reverse complement strand
TGAAGGAGGATATGGAACGGCCGCGCTTCTTCCATCCCCCCTGGCGCACCCTGAATGAGGATGCCCGCGCCCGCCTGGAAGTATTGGCGGAAAATACGCAGTTGGGCGCCGGCTACACCATCGCCCTGCGGGATATGGAGATTCGCGGCGCGGGGGATTTGCTGGGCGGGCAGCAGAGCGGCCATATTTCGGACGTGGGGTTTGATTTGTACACGCGGATGCTGGCGAATGCCGTCAAGCAGCGCAAAGCGGCCCGGCGCGGCGAAGCGTTACCGGCCCCCCTCCCGGAAGCGACGCTGATTGACGTGCCCCTGGCAGCTTACATCCCGCCTGATTACGTACCGGACGGCGGGCTGCGCCTGCGCCTCTACCGGCGCATGGCGACGCTGACCACGCTGGAGGAGATTGACGAGATGGCGGCGGAACTGGCGGATCGCTTTGGTCCGATTCCCGATCCGGTACACAATCTGCTTTTCCAGCTGCGGATTAAGGTGTTGGCGGAGCGAGCGCGGGTTACGGCCGTGGTCACCGAAGCGGGTCAAATCAAGATCCGCCTGCCGGGGCTGGAACAGATGGACCGGTACCGCCTGCAACGTTTTCTGGGGGAACAGGTGCGGGTGAGCAAGACGGCCGTCTGGATGGCGCGGGAACTGGGCACGCATGAATGGCAAATAGAACTGGTGCAAACGCTGGAACGGCTGGCCGACATGGATCGGGGAAAGTTGCGGGGATGAACCGGAGTACGCGCAGACCTGGGTGTACCCGCGGGTGCGCCCCTACCATTACCGATTTATTTTCTTAACGTTCATCAAGACCTCGGAGGTGTGGCGAGGGAACCAGAAGCGTAAGAGAAGTACGGCCGTTAACGCCATCCCCGCGCCAACCAAGAAAGGAGCCGCCACACCCAGGCCGGCCCAGCCGCCAATTCCCTGCCACAACAGCCCGGCCAGCAAACTGGCCGGTAACGCGGCCAACCCGACCGCCCCGTTGTACCAGCCATACGCCGTGCCCCGCTGCTCCTTGTGTACCAAATCGGCTACAAATGCTTTGGCGCTGCCCTCAGTCAAGCCGTAGTAAACGCCATACAAGGCATACAGCAGGACAATTTGCCAGCCGGTTTGGGCAAAGGCCAGGCCCAAATAGACAAGAGCGTAAAGAAGCCAGCCACCTAACAACAACCGCTGCCGCCCCACTTTGTCGGAAAGGGAACCAGCCGGGCCGGAAACGGCCGCGTACACCAAATTAAATAAAACCAGCGTCGCCAGCACGCCCAAAATGCTCAGACCCACTGACTGCGCCCGCAAAATGAGGAAGGCGTCGGAGGAGTTGCCCAGAGTGAACAGGACGATGATGAGCAGGTAACGTTTGAACGGTTTGGGTAAGGAGGCGGTGGGGGAAGACGGCCGTTTCTTCTTAACCTCTACCCGTTTTTCCTGGATGCCCCCAATGAGAATGATGACCGCCAAAGCCGCTGGCAGAAGACTGAGCCAGACCAGCGTCGTGAAAGTGGGCCGGGCCAGCGTCAATTGGCGGCCTTGCAGCAGCCAGACCACCAACAGGGCGATGAGAATACCCAGAGCTGCCCCGGCCGTATCTCCAGCACGGTGCAGGCCAAACGCCGCGCCCCGTTTTGCCGGCGTGATGCTGTCAGCAATCAGGGCGTCGCGGGGGGCAGTGCGGATGCCTTTGCCCATCCGCTCCGTGAAGCGGGCAGCCAGGACAGTTTGCCAGGTTTGGGCCAGGGCCAGGAACGGTTTGGCGGCCGTGGAGAGGGCGTAGCCGGAAACAGTGAGCCATTTACGCTGCCCCAACCGGTCGGAGAGACGGCCGCTGGCCAGTTTGAGCAGGCTGGAAGTGGTTTCGGCCACCCCTTCAATCAGGCCGATGGTCACGGTGCGTACCCCCAGGACATTAGCCAGGAAGAGGGGCAGGAGGTGGACCATCATCTCGGTGGAGACGTCGGTCAGGAAGGAAGCCAGGGTCAGAACCCAGACGTTGCGAGGGAGAGCGCGTAACTTTTGAAACATTTTATTCGGTCAGCTTACCTGGGCCAGCGTCCACGAAGATTGTGGAAGCAGGCGCGGCCGTTTCCCCCCTATCTGTCTGGTTCAGCCACACTTTATTGCCGCCATCGTTGCTGACAAAAGCATCCAGATCGCCGTCCCCGTCCAGGTCGCCCAGGGAGACGTAGCGTGTGAGCGCATTTCCCAGACGCAAACCGCTGTCGGTAAACTGACCGCTACCGTCATTCAGCCAGATAGTGTTGGCCTGACCACCCAGATTGGGGCCGTTGCCGACGAAGGCGTCCAGGTCGCCGTCCCCGTCCAGGTCGCCTAAAGCCACCGCCCAACTGTCCTCGTCGCCTAACAGTTGGCCGCTGCCGGTGAACCGGCCGTTCCCGTCGTTCAGCCAGACTTTGTTGGGTTCACGGCCGTTATTGCCATTCGCCACAAACGCATCCAGATCGCCGTCCCCATCCAGGTCGCCCAGAGCCACGCCAATACTGGCCGATTGGCCTAATTCCTGGCCCGTTGCCTGGAAACGGCCGTCGCCCTCGTTCAAAAACACCTGATTCGGTTCGCCTCCGTCAAAATTAGCCACAAACGCATCCAAATCGCCATCCCCGTCCAGGTCGCCCAAGGCCACAGAGACGCTGTCGCCGCCGCCAAGGGCCTGATTACTGTCTGTGAATCGGCCGTCTCCCTCATTCAACCATACCTTACTGGGGCCGCCGCTGGCGTCGAAAATATCCAGGTCGCCATCCCCGTCCAGATCGCCCAGAGCCACACTCCAGCTATGCGAGCCGCCTAGTTGCTGGCCGCTGTCCGTAAAGCTGCCGCTCCCGTCATTAAACCAAACGATATTGTCACCGCCTTCATACTCATCGTAGAAAATGCCCACCAGCGCATCCAAATCGCCATCTCCATCCAGATCGCCCAAGGCTGACTGGTTGCTTTCACCCAACCCATCAGCCTGGTTCTGGCTGCTTTTGCTAAACTGACCGCTGCCGTCATTAAGCCACGCTTCCATGCCTGCACCAACGGCAATAAAAACATCCAATGCGCCATCGCCGTTCAAATCGCCCAGGGCTGATTTGCTGCTGCCAGATTCGCCCACAACCTGGCCGCTGTCTACAAAACGGAGGCTGGTAACGGCCGTTTCCGGCAAAGTGCAAAGGAGAACGTCGTCATACCAGGTCGTTCCGCCCGTATTTTCCAGGCCAATCGCACCGCCCGGTACCTGGCGAGAGTCTGCCACGTCTACTGCCAGCGTGCCATCCCAAAAAACCTGCACCCGCGTGCCGCTGACCTGCACAGCCATATCGTGCCAGCGATCATCGGCCGTATAAGACCACTCAGCCAGTTGAAAACTGCCCGGATCGCGAGATAGAGAATTAGGGCTGACGAAATAACGCGCCTCACCCAGCCGGACATTCACGTGAAAAGCAGAGTCTGGCCCGGCGCGCACCTTGAGACGCAAAGCAACGTCCTCTCCGAACACATCCTGGGGTACGGCCCAATTGTGGCCGCTCCCGGCCAGGACGCGGTTATCGCCATCCGGTACAATTTCCCAACCGGCCGTAGAGGGGTTGCCGTTCACATCCGCCATATCCCAGCCATCCAGGCTGCCATCCTCAAAGTCAGCAAAAAACAAGCGGGTTTCACCGGGATTGCAGCGGCCAACGGCGTCCGCTGCCAGTGCGCCCGGCGGCTCGACTTCGTCTTCTTCCGGCGACGGAGAAATGGCCGACGGCGCGATTAGCGATTCAGGCTCGCTTTTTTCCGGTGGCGCAGAAATGGCTGTAGGTGTTACCGTGGAAACAGGTTCGGTTATTTCGGCCGCTTTGCCCGCCCCGCTCCCGAAACGCCCCCCGGCCAACAACAAACCAAGCGTGATGAGAACAGCGGCAGCCACCATACCGATAATTCCCCAAGCCCAGGCAGGCAAACGGCGCGACGCAGGCGGGGCGGCAGTCGGCGGGGCAATTTGTTCTGTCTCCGGCGCAGGCGGCGGTATGGGCGAGGCAAGGGCCACGGCCGTATCCGCTTCGGCAACTGCCTGGGCAAAAGCATCCGCCATCTTTCTGGCCGACCGGTAGCGGGAGTCCGGCTCTTTGGCCAGGGCTTTGAAGATGACGTTTTCTGCCGCCGGGGGCAGGTCGGGGCGCAGGTTGTGGGGCGGCGGCAGAAAACGTC
>JALUPA010000358.1 GCA_027054335.1 Ardenticatenaceae bacterium | reverse complement strand
ATACAGGGCGTTTGAATGATACGGCCGTTACCAACGTCACCATCCGCGAATCAGACGGGGCCATCCTGCACTGGCTGGGGCAAGGTGAAATCTGGTTCGACGCTGTAGTGGGCGAGATTGACTGGACGCGCCGCTTTGACCACATGCAGCAGCACACCGGGCAGCATATCCTTTCCCAGGCATTTTTGCAAACGGCCGAAGCGGAAACCGTCGGCTTCCACCTGAGCGATAACAGCGTCACCATTGATTTGAGCAATCTGGATTTGCAGCCGGAGCAGATTGAACAAGCTGAATTTCTGGCAAATCAGGTCATCTGGCAAAACCGGCGGATCAAGGTGCGCTGGGCGACGGCCGAACAAGCGCAAAAGCTGCCCCTGCGCAAAATCCCCCCGGCGCGGGAAGGCAAGCTGCGGCTGATTGAGATTGACAAATTTGATCTGACAGCCTGCGGCGGCACGCATACGGCCGCTACCGGCTCCGTCGGCCTGATCAAAATCCTCAAACTGGAACGCCGCCGCGATAAACTGCGCGTCGAGTTTGCCTGCGGCCAGCGCGCCTTGCAGGATTATCGGCTGAAAAACAGCATTGTAAATAATCTGACAGCCCAACTAACCACCGGCGCGCCGGAAATTTTGGCAACAGTAACCAAGATGCAGGCGGAGGCGAAAGAAAATCGACGTCTAATCAAGCGGCAGCAAAACGTTTTGCTGAAAATGCAGGCGCAGGAGTTGGGGGATACGGCCGTAAAACAAGGCCCCGTCACCCTCATCAGCCACGTTTTCCGTGACGACGAACTCGATCTGGGCCAGTTACGCGCTTTAAGCAACCAGATCACTAAACAGAATGAGCAAACCATCACCCTGTTGGGTATTGCCGGGAAAAAATCATTCCTCATATTCAACCGTTCGGCCGACGCGCCCGGTGAGATGAACCAGCTTTTGAAAGTTGCCATGCAGGTATTAAGCTCAGACGCCGGCGGGGGATCGGCCACCACCGCGCAAGGCGGCGGGCCGGCAGCCGACACAGAAAAAGTCCGGCAAGCGATTAACCGAGCGGAGAAAGTTTTGCGAGGAAAATTGAAGAGTTAAAAAATATTGAGATATTGGGTTACTGAGCAAAAACGCCAAATGCCCTGATATCCCAATAACCCAATATCAAAAATATGGAGCAGATAGCCAACAACGTTTACGTAGAAACAAATTACGAAGGGGTGAATGTGGGCGCAATCGTGACGCCCAAAGGCGTCATTGCCATTGACGCCCCTTCCTACACCCGCCAGGCACGAGATTGGGCGATGCGCCTGAACGCTTTGCACCCCAAAGGCATCCAGTACACCATCCTCACCGACTATCACGGCGACCGCATCCTCAACACGCGCTGGCTAAATGCGCCCGTTATTGCCCACCAGGCCACTGCCGAAAAGCTGCAAAGTTATGACCGGCGCTACCCGGCTGCTCTGCTGGAAAGCCTGACCGCCCGTAACCTGGAACGAGGCCGGGAACTCAGCCATAGCCCGGTGCAAAAAGCGGCCGTCAGTTTTGACCGGCAAATCAGCTTTTTCAAAGGGGCCTGCGAGATTCAACTGCTGGCGGCGCCCGGCCCCACACCGGGAAGTATCTGGATATTCTTATCCCAAACTGGCATCTTGTTTTGCGGCGACGCTGTCACCACTGATTTTCCGCCCTGTCTGGCGGAAGCGGATACGGCGCAATGGCTGGACACGCTGGATCGTCTGCGCCAAAAACCAGATGTCAGCCAAATTGTGCCGGGCCGGGGCACCTTGTGCCAGATGGACGCAGTAGACCAGGTTTATCATTACATTGAGTTGATGCGCAGCCGGATAGAAACGCTTGTTGCTGAGGAACGGCCGTTGGAGGATACGGCCGTTTACCTCTCCGAATTCCTCTCCCTATACCCCAACCCCTACCTGCCTCCCGACTGGCTCCGCAACCAAATTCAGCAAAGCCTAAATCATGTCTACAATGAGTTGAAATCAGAAAAAGATGGTATAGTATTGGTATAGGAAAATTGGATTCAGGTTGTTCCCAAATACTGCCGAGCAGTACACTTTCCCCGGAGCAACCATAGGGAAGACACAAAATGAGAGACCGATCATATGCTGCCCCCGAAGCGTTGCAGCTTGTTCCCTTTTTCAACAAACTCAGACCCGAAGAGGCCAATACCCTGGCCCAACGCCTGATCCTGCGCCGCTTCAACAACGGCCAGATCATCTTCCACCACGGCGACCCCGGCGGATTGCTGTACATCATCACCAAAGGCAAGGTAAAAATCACCCACTCCACCCCCGACGGCCAGGAGGCGATGCTGGCGATCATGGGCAAAGGGGATTACTTTGGCGAACTGGCTTTACTGGACGATTCTCCCCGCTCGGCTACGGCCGAAGCCATCGGCCACACTGAAACGTTAACCCTGCACCGGGAAGATTTCATGCGCTTTATCCAGGACAACCCGGACTTTGCCCTGCACGTCCTGCACACGCTGGCCAAACATATCCGCCGCCTGAACAGCCAGCTCAGCGACATCTTCTTCCTGGATTTGCCCGCCCGGTTAGCCCGCCAGTTACTGCAATTATCCGAGCAGCACGGCGTGGACACAGACGAAGGCGTGCAAATCCAAATCTCCCTGACGCAAACCGACCTGGCGGAAATGACCGGGGCGACGCGGGTCAGCATCAACAAGGCGCTGGGCCGTTTTCGGCGGGCGGGCTGGGTGAAGGTCAGCGGCCGCAAATTCACCATCCTCAACGAAGAAGAACTGCAAAATCTGATTCAGATATCGGGCGGGGCAATTTATTGACAAGGGACGAAATATGCAATCTGTTACTGTTCAATTACCCGATCACGTTTACCAAAGGTTAACGGCCGCTGCCCAGGCCAGTCAAAAGCCGCTGGACGATTTGGTTTTGCAATCTATTGAAGCAGGCTTACCGCCGGATTTGTCCCATGTCCCCAAGCGTTTTCAAGCAGATTTACGTCAGATGGATCAAATGAGTGACGCGCTTTTACAACAATTGCTCACCACAGACCTCGATCCCGAAAAAATAAAGCAATATGAAACGCTGCTCGAAAAAAATCAGATGGGCAACCTTACGACAAAAGAACAGAAAGCGCTGACACTGCTGCGTGAAGAAGCCGATTTACTTATGTTTCGCCGCGCGTATGCGGCTGCATTGCTTAAATGGCGCGGGCATATTGTGCCGGTTTCCGCCCCCTCACAATGAGTAAAACGTATATCCCGATTGAACTTCGACGACAAATTGCCGCTGAAGCTCACTATCGTTGCGGATACTGCCTTACCGCTACTCGAATTATCGGACGGCCGATGGTGATTGACCATCTGATACCTGAAGCTAAAGGCGGCGCAACCACCCGCAATAATTTATGGCTCGCTTGCCGCCGGTGCAACGAATTTAAGGGCGTTCAAACACAAGCAACAGATCCGTTAACCAATGAGCAAGTATCTTTATTTAATCCTCGCCGGCAATCGTGGAAAGTTCATTTTGCCTGGAATGAACAAGGAACACACATTATAGGCTTAACGGCCGTTGGGCGGGCCACAGTTAAAGCTCTACAATTGAATAATCCTGACATTGTTGGGGCGCGAGCTTTGTGGGTTCAGGCAGGCTGGCACCCACCAAAGAGGAAAATACAAACTAATAGATAGCCAATAGCTAATTTTTACTTGCTATTTGCATTGCTATCAGATAACATAATACCGTGTACAGGATAACTTTCAGCAAAGAAGCTGACAAAACCTTGCGGCGAATGCCGCGCAATATTGCTCGCAACATATCTAAAAAAATCAAGGAGTTAGCTGAACATCCTGAAAATATGCGCAACGTTAAAAAATTAACCAATCACCCTGGATACAGACTTCGGGTAGGCAATTGGCGAATAGTGTACACTGTCCATAAAAACGAACTTATCATTCACGTTGTCAAAATAAAAAGTCGGGGGAATGTATATAAATGAACGTCCAGATTATAGAAAAAAACGGAAAACCTGAGTGGGCTGTTATTCCCTATAGCGAGTACGAAAAAATTCAAGAAGCATTAGAAGACAGTGAAGATATAAAAGATATAGAAGAAAGTTGGCGCGCTATTCAGGAAGGAACAGAAACAGTTGTGCCGGGAGAAATCACTTTTAGCGTAATAGAAGGAACGCACCCGGTAAAAGCATGG
>JALUPA010000357.1 GCA_027054335.1 Ardenticatenaceae bacterium | reverse complement strand
ATGGATAATTCACTTGCATTTTGCAATGAGTATAGTAATACGATTGTCGTCCCACAACGTGTTACAGATACCTCGCCGCAAGGTGATGTTGAATCTCTTATTTGTCTTTGGGACACGGAAGCACGCAGATTGCGTCGCTATAAGGTTCCATACTATTTTGTCAGTGGGTGGTTCCAGCACCGGAGAGGACGACTGGTCGCGCTGGGCGGGACCTGGAAAGAGCGCAGCAATCGGTGTCTTTTTGTATATAGCGTCAAAGATGGGCGTGTCGTCTGTCAACTCAATATTTTCCCGTCAGCCGTTGCATTCAATCCAAAATCGAAGACCATTGCTGCCCTTCATGTTGATCGAGATCTCTCAATTGCGCTTGCTTTTGTCAAGATAGGGGCGGATGGGTTCTTGAGAGTAGTGAAAAACGTAAGAAACACGGATGACGAAAGTGTTAGACCGGCACCATCAACGGGACACTTTTGGGGATGGCACTCTGCCAAGGTACAGGGGACGAATCGTGAAAAGTGGCGTTTCGTAGAATACGATGACAATGGCAATATCTGTAACAAATATGAGGCATTCCTTGCTCAACGTGTTCGAGGCTCGAGTGTTGATTATGCGCCATATGGTACAGGGGATATATATGCTGTTTATATAACGAAGAGTGACGTGCGCTGTGTCCGTATTGTCTTTGGCGGCCGAAGAAGGGCGTCGGAGAATACGCACAAGGTGAAATGATGTAGAGTACTAACGAGTGTTTGAACACCCGTTTACGCCTTCAACCGTGGAACGCAGCTTCCCGAAGAGTTCTGGACGCTTTACGACACCCCGGAAACTGCCGCCGAAATCGCCGCGGCCATTTATGAGCCAGGGACACTTTTGAGCAACCCCTGGGCCGACGTAAAACAAGGCTCTTTGACAAGTCGTTATCTTTATAGCAACACCATCGATGAGGTCCTTGCCCGACTCCAAGACGACCAGGGCATCCAAGACCTGGCCTGGTACCTGGCCGACCGCTTGGGCTCCGTGCGCCAGCAGGTCCAGACCGACGGCACGATTCTCAACGAGATCAACTACGACTCGTTTGGCAACGTCGTTTCAGAAACGAACCCGGCTGCCGGCGACCGCTTCAAGTTCACCGGCCGCGAATACGACGA
>JALUPA010000356.1 GCA_027054335.1 Ardenticatenaceae bacterium | reverse complement strand
TCTGCACCGCGCCTTCCTCAGTGATTTTTACAGCGGCCGTTTTCCCGGCAGTTTTGCGCGGGGGGCGACGTTCCAGTTTAATCCCAAAACCAACGACCGGCGTATCAGCGGTTCGCTGGCCTCGCTGACCGGGCTGGAACGGGCGCTGGAGCGGGGGGATGAGCGGGAGATTGACCTGGCTGTACGCCGTATCCTGCTGCTGCACAGTATGATTTTTGTCTTTGGCGGCATCCCCCTCATCTACATGGGGGATGAGCTTGGCCTGTTGAATGACGCCAGTTACCGGGACGACCCCCATCTGGCGGGGGACAATCGCTGGCTGCACCGCCCCCGGATGGATTGGGACGCGGCGGCCCGGCGGGGCGATCCGGACACAATCGCCGGCCGCATTTTCCAGGGATTGCTGCCCCTTATCCGCACCCGGAAGGAGATGTTTGAGTTGCACGGCCGTGCCCGCAGCCATCCCGTCTGGACTAATAGTGAGCGTGTTTTCGGCCTGATTCGGGAGAGCGCCAGAGGGCGGGTGCTGGTACTGGCAAATTTCAGCGAGTGGGGGACGGCCGTCAGCCGTGCCCGCCTGCGCGAAATGGGCTTCACCGGTCCGTTAACCGACCGCCTCACCAACCGGCCCTTCGATCCCTGGTCAGACATTTACCTGGAAGCGTACCAATTTCTCTGGCTTCAGGCAGATGGTCAGGACTAAAAAACCTGTATCTGAAATAAATGGTTCTTTGGGAACTCATGGGGTTGACAGCACATACAAAGAAACAAGGAGTTAAACATACGCGAAATGCACCACAGAAAATGACCACAGACAGAGAGATCACAGATTTTTTCTGGGGGAATCCCTATCTCCCCACTTCCTCACACCCCGTTCCTCGCCGCAGCCGAATAATCTCCGCCATAACGCTCACCGCAATTTCCTCCGGCGTCTCCGCGTGGAGTGCCAGACCAATAGGGGAATGAATGCGGGTCAGAGCGGCTTCGGCCACGCCATCCGCCAGAAGCAGTTTTTGCGTTTTCACCCAGCGGCGCCGGCTGCCCATCACGCCAATGTAAGCCGCCGAAGTTTGCAGCAGGTGTATCAGCGCCGTCTGGTCTACCTTGATATTGCGCGTCACCAGGACAACGTAAGTATGGGCGGTAACGGGATGGGCGGCCAGCGCGTCCTCGATGCTGCCGGGCAGGTACACGTCCGCGTGGGGAATAATGGAAGCATCCACCAACTTCACCCGATCATCCGTCACCACCACCCGGAAACCCAACCAATGCGCCAGATGCGCTACCGCCTGCCCTACGTGGCCGCAGCCCACCACCAAAACAGTTGCCGGGGGTAAATATGGTTCCACAAAAACCTCCATTTCCCCGCCGCACACGCCAGGGTCGCCTTGCTCCGGGTCTACCAATGCGTAAGGGATGACACGGGAACGGCCGTCCGCCAAAGCGGCCAGCGCCTCCCGCACCACCCGCGACTCCATCTCCCCGCCGCCCACTGTACCGGAAATACGGCCGTCAGCATACACCAGCATTTTGGCCCCCGTGTGGCGTGGCACAGACCCCCGTGCCCGGATTACCGTCGCCAGAACTACCGGTTCCCCGGCATCCTGCGCCGCCAACAATTCCTGCAATAAGGAACGATTGTGATCACTCATAGCCACCTCTTACTCATTCACCGCCACACACCAGGCAGCCACCCAGCCGGTTGTCTCACCGCCTTCCAATTGAACCTGGTAAAAAAGCTGCATATCTTCTCTTTCCGGCAGGGGCACAGGAAACAGTACTAATTTTTGTTGCTCGCTTAAAATGGTAACGGCCGTATCGTCAGGCAGCGTCATATTATGATTGCGTGTCTCCGGCTGATTACTGTTACCCAGAATAACTGCCTTGTTCTCCTGATTAGTACCGCACTGACCATACAGCACACACTCTTCGGTGCAAGCCAGCTGGCCCGTACGCCCAGCCGCACCCGTCTCCCCGCCAGCACCACTGCGGCACGCTCCCAGAGAAAAAAGCATAAGCAAGAACAGCGCCGGTAACACGATGTTTTTCAGGCGACGGCCGTCAAACGAAAAATTTATACCAGGATTCATACAACCTCCTGTTTTGCTGAAAATTAGGGGAATGTCTGCCAGGCCGGTATGGATTTGAAGTATTAGCCCAATATCTCAGATACTCAACGCCTATCCCAGACAGATTCACCATTGAGGATACGCTGTACCTGCTGAGAAAACTCAGCCGGTTTGAGCGGTTTGCTCAAGAAGCCATCAAACCCTAACTGCTGCGCTTTTTCAATGTCAGCATCCAACGTCCCGGCGGTGATGGCTACTACTTTAGCCTGGTGCAAGGTCTTATGCTGGCGTACATCGGCCAACAGTTCATAGCCACTGCGGACAGGTATGTTAATGTCCACCAGGAACAAGTCCACTTGCGGCAATTTTTCGGCAAAGGCTATGGCAGAATCTACCGTTTTGCGGGAATAGCAGCGGTTAGCGCCACCCAAACGGAGCAAGTCCAGGGTAATAATTTGGGCATTGGGATCGTCTTCTACCAAAACAATGTATGCTTCTTGTAAAGATACGCTCATGCGTGTTATCCTCAATAATGTAGGGGGAGTTTATCAAAACGGCCGTAAATCGCCAATGTCATTCAACCGCAGCCGGCCGTGCCGGCACAACCGCTTCAACCTCTTTTACCACCGGGGTCACGTCCGGTTTCACCGGCCCCTTCCGGGGAAAACGGCTGCCGGCAACCGGCAGCGTGATGGTAAACGTCGTTCCCTGCCCCGTATCACTGCTTACAGAAATTGTGCCGTCATGCTTTTCCACCAAATGGCGGGTAATGGGCAAGCCCAAACCGGTACCGATGCGGCGGCGGGCATCTTGCTCATTCACCTGATGGAATTCCCGAAAAATTTTCTCGTGATGTTCCGGAGCAATGCCAATGCCCGTATCTTCCACAATGATGCGCACTGTGGCCCCTTCCGGCTTTACCCGCAAGGCAATGATACCCCTCTCTGTGTACTTTTCTGCATTGCCCAGCAGGTTAATTAAGGCTTGCTTCAGGCGCATTTTATCAGCGTAAACAACAGGCCATTCATCCGGGTAATCCCGTATCAATTCGATAGGCTTGTCCAGAATTAAGCCCCGAATACCCCGCATGGCATCTTCACAAATATCGTGCAGATTTACCAATTCCCTGTGCAGCTTAAATTCACCAGCTTCAATCTGGGCCATATCCAGCAAATCATTCAGCACCGCCAGCAAATGCCAGCCGGACTTTTCGATGCGGTCCAGATAATCAGCCTGGCCGTCATTCACCGGCCCTTGCCCGCCATGCGCCAGAATATGGGCGAAATTAACAATGCCATTCAGTGGAGTACGCAGTTCATGGCTGACGTTATTCATAAAGCGGGTGCGTAAATCCCGTTCTGTAATCGCTTCCTGACGAGCGGCATCCAACTGTTGGTTAGTGAAGCGCAGTTGGGCATTCATCATGTCCAGTTCTTTCTTGGTGGCAAACAGATCATCCCGGCGCTGCTGCACGCGGCGATGCAGCCCGCTAACCGATTCTACAGCATATTCCCATTCCAAAGCCGTCAGATAAGCGACCAGGGCCAGCAGGAAGTTGATTGTGATGGGTATGGCTAACTGACGCAGCAACAATAAGAAGTCCAAGCCCCCCGCACGTATTGTTACGCCGATGATGGCTAAAATAACGGAGATACCCCAAGTGTAAAACCCGGCCCTGAGTGAATAAAGCATACTGCTGATGGCAATCAGAACGCCATAAAAGTATAGTATGGGGCTGCCTGGCTGCCATTCTACAACCAGCAGGAAGGTGATGAGGAAGAGGTATAGGCCAATAAAGAGGGCGGCCCCCGCCTTGGGCCGCTCACTTTTGACAAGCCGCCAGGAATACACGCCGCCCCCAAAAG
Source organism: Ardenticatenaceae bacterium (assembly GCA_027054335.1). Taxonomy (GTDB): domain Bacteria; phylum Chloroflexota; class Anaerolineae; order Promineifilales; family Promineifilaceae; genus JAJRTP01. The sequence continues at coordinate 8,353 of JALUPA010000356.1, read as the reverse complement.
CCAGTAAGGCAGTTACCCAGAAAGGCCAACTGTCCTGAAGACGCACGGAGTTAGCTACCCCGGCCAACAAACCGGCCAAAATGGTTAAGCCACTGATGACGGGGATGATAATCTCGCTGGTATCACTGCGTAGTTCCTGAGAATAGGTTTGAGTCATAATGAACCATTCTAAAGGGGTACGGCCGTAACCGCCATACAAAATGTGTGAAAGGGGTTAGTCAATTAGTCACAACCACGCTGTTTAGCGGGTGATCAGGGAGAGAAATAGCCTGTAACCGGCGTTCAGCTCCCACGCGCCCCGATCACAGGCAGCCTCGGGGCGGGGCAAACCGCGCGGATCGGCGGGTTCGCATTGCTCGCCGCTGTCCAGCGCCGGGCTACCGGGAAGTAAGGCGTCGGTCAGCCCGGTTTTACGTAAGATTTAATTAACCCCGCCGTCATAGCCGGGGACAAATAGAGGCCGCCATCATGGACGGTGCGAATCGTCTCAATCAATTCGTGGCTGTCTGATCCTTTCAAAAAATAGCCGGTAGCGCCCGCCTCCAATGCTTCCAGAAAGAACGCTTTTTCTTCGTGCATGGTCACGATAATAATCCTGGTGTCCGGCTGTTCCGCCAGGACGCGCCGAGTCACTTCCAGACCGGTCATATCATCCATGGCAATGTCCAGTAAGGCCACATCCGGCTTATGCGCCTGAGTGACGGCTATGGCTTCATGGCCGCTACCGGCCACAGCCACCACCTCAATATCCGGTTCATCTTCCAGCAGCAGCACCAAGCCTTCCCGCATAATGGCATGATCATCAGCAATAATAACGCGAATCTGTTTTTCAGACATAGATTTTTTCCTCTGATGCTTCCGGGAGCGGGATCGTCACGTAAATGGTCGTTCCCTGACCAGGCTCGCTTTCAATAATTGCTTCGCCCCCGGCCAAAGCCGCCCGCTCTTTAATACCGGCCAGACCCAATTTATCACGCCGGTTATCATCGTTGCCCTGAGCCGGGTCAAATCCCCGACCATCATCACGCAGGGTCAGGACTGCACGGCCGTCGCCACACGCCAGATCGATCCAGAAATGCTCCGCCTGACCATGCCGCACAGTATTGTTCATCGCTTCCTGGGTAATACGGAACAGTATTGTCTCGGTTTCCTGGGGTAAACGGCCGTCAAACTCATTTTCCCTAATCGTTACCGCAACCCCCACAGGCCGCATCATATTGTCAGCCATCCAATCCAGCGCTGGTACCAACCCCAACTGGTCCAATACACCAGGACGCAGGGCGGCAATAATGCGGCGCAATTCCGTCACCGTTTGCCGCGTCAGGCGTTCACTCCGCTGCAACCGCTTCCGGGCACGCTCGTCATGCGGGGCTATCACGTTGTCCAGCGAGTGCAGGCTCAGTTCTACGGCCGTTAACATCTGCCCAATTTCGTCATGCAATTCATACGAAAGCCGTTTGCGCTCCGATTCCTGGGCCGTAATTACCTGGCGCAGCAAAGCCTCCGTCAACAGCTTTTGGTGGCGCAAATCGTGTGTTTGGGCCGCCACCCGCGACTCCAGTGTTTCGTTCAGTTCCGACAACGCCTGGATATTTGCCAATAACTGGCAGCGCATCTCCTCCAGAGCAGAGGCCATTTCCCCGATTTCGCCCCCTTCCGTCGCCGTCAGGTTTACGCCTAGGTCGCCGGCGGCAATCTGCCGGGCCTGAGCCGTCAACTCCTGTACCGGGCGCACCAGGCGGCGCGTGCCAATCAGGGTGGCCGCCCAAATAACAGCAAAGGCGGCAATCCCCAAAATAATCAGCCCCCGGCGCAAAGCATACACCGCAGCAAACGTCTCCGTATCCACGTCACCACCCAGTCCCACCCCCCAAGGTACGGTTTGCAAGGGGGCTACTGCCATCACGTGGAGATGCCCTTCTGGTTCGTTGTGCAGGTCCAGCTCAAACGCTACAATTTCTATAACCGGTTCCGGCGTCGTCATAGCGCGCTGGTAATAATCACCATGCTCGCCCGGTGACAAAAAGGGCAGGTCAAAGGTGGAGGCAATGGTTTGCCCCCGCACATCAAACAAGACGGAATGGGCCGTCTCACCCAGGAAGGTAGCCTGCTGCAAAGATTGATGCACTGCCGGGCCATTCAGGTCCAGTAAGCCGCTCAGTAATCCCAGAAATCTGTCTCCGTCGTACAAAGGGACGGTTACGGCCGTTACCGACAACCCGTTTATTGGTTCGGTAAAAGGTTCAGAAATTGTTACCTCTTGTTGGGTTAATGCCTGGGCAATGTGGGGCAAACCGGACAGGTCTTCGTTGGGGGTGTAAAGTTCAGGAGGATCAGAGAGGATGACACGGCCGTCAGGCCCGATAAATACCGTGCCGGCAGAAAAATGCCCCGGCCCACCCAACGTATGCGCTAATGTATCCGCCTCATCCGATAAATCTGCATTTGTGCTGTCAAAATCTGCAAAATGTACGGCTGACTTTAATTCCGATACAGCTTCCAGCAGCATGGCGTCCAGCTCACTGGCAACCATTTTCGTAATCACCAATCGCTCATCTAAAATACGCTGCTGACTGTCTTGCAACGCTCGTTCCGCTACCACAGAAAAAGCGGCAAATAACGCTAAAAAGCCCAGGCTAATCGCCAGAGCCATACGTGGCCACAATCCCAAGAACCGAAATTTCTTTCCCATCTTTTAATAGCTTATCCTGCGTGAACGATCCAGGCGGCAGCAGGCAAATATCAACGCTCAATGACATTCAGACTGCTGGCTGCGCTTATTATTTATTATTTTGCTGGCATTGGAACTTACGGCCGTTTGCCATTTGTAGCTACTTTTTAATTCGTCTCCTCGTCGTATAAACAACACCCGTTACTTTTAAGCCCGTTTACTCACTTACACGTAATTGCAGGGCACACTGCCTGAAAAAACGAAATTTATACCTGTCAAGGGGTGTTAGATGCTTGCTGTCCAGAGAAACGGAGTTAGATGTAACGAGAATTGCGCCGGCTGATGAATCGGATTTAATCGAGAAAATCTGGTTGATCCGCCCCCAGGTAATCGTGATGAATAATGCCTTACCCTTTATAGCGCCCACTCAATTGCTCAACCGCCTGGGTAATTACCCGCACCTCAAATTAATTGTCATCAATGAAACAAATAATCTGATCCAAACGTATGAGAAACAATCCTTCCTGGCGACGGAACACATAGGTCTGGCAGCGATAGTGCGAGGCAATGAACTGGAATTGGCTTACAAAACGGCCGTACACTGGGAATCCCCCCACAGTTAACCGGCTACAACTTAGATTTAGTGACGGCCGTTTCCGCGCTTACCGCCAAACATCAGCTTCACAATCAAATATACAATCATAATAATCGCCAGGCCCATCGCCAGCAAATAGCCGTAATAGGCCAACCGCGGTATGGCGCCCCCACTCTCCCCCAGGGTGGCGGCAAAGCCGGCGGCAATAGCCGAACCAATCAACATCCCCACCAACAAAATCCCCACAATCACCTGACGGGCCAGCGTATTTAACACATCCACTTCTTTGGCTAGGTCAGACGTATCTATAAAAACTTCAAAACGTCCCTTTTTATACTGCTTCAACCAGCCCAACGTCGCCGTTTGCAAGTCAGGCATCTCCCGCATTATCTCCCGCAAGGTAAAGGCTGCCTGCTTTTTCACCGCATTGGTCACATTTTCCGGCGTAATTTGCTCAATTGCCAGTTCCTGCACCTGTTTTTGCGCCAGATTGACAAACAGCATATTCGGGTGCAAAGCCATAGCTACCCGTTCCGCCTGCATAAACGCCTTCACCGCCAGCGTCAACTGCGGGTCCATGCGTAAACCGTGCTGCTGCAACAAATCAAACGTAGTGCTGACAACTTCGGCCGTTGCCGCCTGCATCTCCATCAACCGGCCCACCAGCCGCTCAAAATCGCGGTAGTACGCCTTCTCATTTACTTCCCGAAACGGATTGCTGAGGCCCAACGCCACCTGCGCCAGCCCCCGCGCATCCTGCTGCTGTAACGCAAAAATGAGGTTAATCAGGTTCAAACGCTGCTGCACATCCAGTTCGCCCACCATGCCGGTGTCAATAAAATAGATATTGCCCGTTTCCAGGTTAACCAGCACGTTGCCCGGATGGGGATCGGCGTGAAAAAAACCGTCTATCAATAATTGCTTCAACATGCCGCGAATGGCGTCATTAGCCAGCGCCACGCGATCCAGCCCCACTTCATCCATTTCCGCTACGTGAGTTACTTTAACGCCCGCAACAAACTCCATCGTCAGGACTTTTTCCGTGCTGAGTTCATAATAAATTTCAGGCACGCGCACATTGGGAATGTCAGCCATGGCCCGATTTAGTCGGGTGGCGTTGTACGCCTCGTTGCGGTAGTCCAGTTCGGTGAGGATATTTGTGCCAAATTCGTCCAGAATGGCGGCCAAATCCACATTTCTGGCCCAATCCAGCCGCCGCATAAAAACACGGGCAGCGCTTTGCATAATGCCCAGGTCGGCCTTGACCTGGTTTTTGATGTTTGGCCGCTGCACTTTCACCGCTACGATTGTGCCATCTTGCAGGACGGCGCGATGCACCTGGGCTGTGGAGGCGGCGGCCAACGGTTCAGAATCAAATTCGGCAAATATCTCTGCCGGCGGCGCGCCTAATTCTGCCCGGATTGTCTCCACAACATCCTCGTAAGGAAAGGGCGGCACGTCGTTTTGCAGTTTGACCATCTCAGCCGCCCATTCGGGGGGCAGTACGTCCGACTGGCTGGAGACAATCTGACCCATCTTGACATAAGTAGGTCCCAGATTTTCCAGTAAGAGACGGAATTTGACGGGGAGGGTAACAGTTTCCAGCGGCACGGGCGGCCGGTAAATCCATTCCTGCATAAAGCGGCGGAAAACGCCAATCCAGCCGCGATCAAACAAAATGTCCATCAAAAAGTTCAGGATGACGTTGTAAACTTTTTGCAGGCGCAGGTTCTCTCGGAACCGGTCAATACGCGATCTTTTTCTCATGGCGCAACTTTTTCCCGATTGGGTATTAAAACGTCGGCAGCCACAGGCTCGTTGTCTACAATAGGCGGTACCACGCCAAAGACATTTTCCAAAATCATGGTGAAGAGGTTCATCAAGACCCCGGCTATCACGGCTGCTCCCAAGCCACTCACGGTAATAAAACGGGGCAGAAACAAAGCCAGCAGCAGAAACATGACGGTGCTGGTAATGATCATGATCAAACCGTAAGTGACAAACAGAAAAGGCAGCGTCATAAACTGGACAATTGGTTTGACAAATACGTTTAGCAGCCCAATGACCAGCGCAATGAAAGCAATGGAAAGCAGACTGGGATCGACCAGACGCACGCCCGGCAAGATGAGCGCCACCAGAATGATGGCTCCGCCATTGACAAAAAGGCGCACCAGGCTCAACCGCCAGTTAAATTGTTGACGCCATTGGGTTCTCATGCACCGTATCCTTCGCTGAATATATCAATCATCAATTTAGGGTCGCCGAGGGGATAGAGAATGGGGCAGGTAGCGCCGTTGGCGATATATTCGCGTACTTTGGCTTTGACTTCTTCGGGAGAACCGCTGGCAGTACACATTTGCACTACGTCGTCGGGTACCAGGGTCATTGCTTCCCGGATTTGCTCGTCGGTGGCCGGCCAGGTGAGGACTTGATGGATTTCGTCGAGGAGTTCCTGGCTGACGCCGCTGGCTTTCATCAGGTGAGGCTGCTGGCCCAGGTATTGGGTCATCATAAAGCGGGCTTTGTCCAGCGCCTTTTTGCGGTCGGTGTCTACGGAGCAGATCATAAGCTGGGGGCGATCTATATCATCTATGGAGCGGCCCGCTTTCTTGGCCCCTTTTTCCAGGGCGTCCATGGCCCGCAGATTATAGTCGGGGTGGACGAGGTAGTTGAGGCAGACGCCATCGGCTATTTCGCCGGTCAGTTCCATCATTTTCATGCCGGTAGCACCAATGTAGATGGGGACGTTGCGCGGTTCGGTACGGCCGTATACCACATCCAGTTTAATCCCGTCCACGTAGTGAAACTCGCCGTGAAAAGTAACCGTTTCCATATTCAGCAGACGGCGCAGCACTTCCACCGTCTCCCGCATCGCCTTGAGCGGTTTGCGCCGCTGAATGCCTACTTTGGAAGCCAGCGGGTCCCACCAGGCGCCAATGCCGCAAATCACCCGATCCGGGGCCAGGTCGTCCAGGGTGAGGAAAGTGGCAGCCAAAAGGCCGATATTGCGCGTCCAGTTGTTGGTGACGCCGCTGGCAACCTTGATTTTGCTGGTCGTGGCGGCAAAAGCGGCCATGGGCACAATGGCGTCCCGCACCAAACGGCTTTCTGCCTGCCAGACGGCTTCAAAGCCTTTAGACTCGGCGTACTGCACCAGTTCAATACCTTCTTGCAGGGAATGGGCGTCTTGTAAATAGAGGGCTACACGGTCTTGGGACATGAGGTTCTCCTTATTTTGGTACTTGGGTAATTTGGTAACTGGTAATTTGATGTTAGGGTATTGGGGTATTTATTGTACGCCAATATCCTAATATCTCAATATCCTACGCCAACCGGGCGGCAAACGCCAACACGGTTTGCGCCAGTTGGCGGCGGTCTTCCTGATTATACATCATGGTGTCGGTACACAAAGTGGGCATGGCGGCGCTATCCACCTGGCCTTTATCTTGTTGATCGTAGATGAATCCGTCGAGGAGGCTGCCGTAATGTTGGGCTACGGCCGTAGGCGATACTGCCAAACCCATTTCCCGCATCATTTTGGCCGCAGGGCCTTTGACGGCCGTGCCCCCCACGATAGGGCTGACAGCCACCACCGCGCGGGGCACATCCATGACCATCTCCCGGATGGGATAGACGTTGAGGATGGGATCAATGCTAACGAAAGGGTTGGAAGGGGCAATAACGATGATGTGCGCTCGCTCCAACGCCAGACTGACAGCGGCAGGGACGCGCACGTCATCGGGCAGGATGATGTGGCTGACGGGGGGCTGCCACCTTTTGCGTACAAACCATTCCTGGAAGGGGTAGATACGGCCGTGACTCTCAATCATCGTGGGCGCGGGCTGGTTGCTCATGGGCAGGACGGCCGTTTGGACGTGGAATTTTTGGCAAAGATGGCGGGTTACGGCCGTGAGCGATTCCCCTTGCCGCAGCAGATGCGTCCGCGTCAGATGCGTTGCCAAATCCAGATCGCCCAGCCGAAACCAGTCCGGGCCGCCCAGCCGCCCCACTTCCGCCATCACCCGCCACGATTCCCCGGCGCGGCCCCAGCCCGTCTCCTCATTGGCTACGCCCGCCAACCGGTACAGCACCGTGTCCAGGTCAGGACAAATGGTCAGCCCCATATGCGCAAAATCATCCCCCGTATTGACAATGATCGTCAAATTTTCCGGCGGCACAATCTGCGCCAGCCCATCGGCCAATTTAGCCCCGCCGACGCCCCCGGCCAGGCAGACGATTTTGTGATTGGAGAAAGTGGTCATGGTTATCGGTTATTGATAATCAGTTACCGGTAATCGGTTATCAATTCACCAATTACCGTCCACCGATTACCGATCACTAAGTACGTAGTTCGCCACCGCCTGCCCCATCACGGCCACGCCGTCAATCATGGCCCGCTCGTCAAAATTAAAGCGGGAATGATGATGGGGAAAGCGGGCTTCCTCATCGTTGCCCGCACCAATGAAGAAGTAACAGCCAGGAATTTCGTCTAAAATAAAGCCCATATCTTCAGAGGCCATGGTGCGTTTGGGGGTGATATGGTCTTCTCCCATGATTTGGGCAGCCGCGTCGTAGACGACGGCCGTCGGTTCCGGCGCATTCACCACCGCCTGGACAATGGCAATGGTCTCCATGGAGGCTTTACAGCTAAACGCCTCGGCCATACTGGTAGCCATCTCCAGAATACGACGGTAAATCATGCGGTGCAATTCATTGTTGTAACTGCGTACCGTGCCTTTTAAGATGGCGTCATCAGGAATAACGTTAAACGTCGTCCCCGCTCTAAACTCGCCAATAGAAACCACCACGCTGTCCTGCGGATCAACGTTGCGGCTGACAATACTCTGCAAAGCGGCCACAATGTGCGCCGCCGCCAATACCGGGTCTACCGCCATGTGCGGCGCAGCCCCATGTCCGCCGCGGCCCGTTACCGTCAAAGTAAAGACGCTGGAGGAGGCCATACACGGCCCTTCCAGAATACGCACATTGCCGTATGGTTCCGGCGTCCACAAGTGCATAGCCAGGGCCACATCCGGTTTGGGGTCTTTCAGAACGCCGTCGGCAATCATGGCAAACGCGCCGCCCAA
>JALUPA010000355.1 GCA_027054335.1 Ardenticatenaceae bacterium | reverse complement strand
ATGGATTTATGTTACTGAGAATAGTCGCCGTTTGTTAGATTTTCCTCAACATTGCGATAGAGTTTCATTTGAATTTTGTCTACCGTGATTTATTGAGAAGATACGTGGTGAGGGTGATCGTGGTGGCGGTGTTGGCGAATCGGGCCACGGCCGTCGGCTTTGCCCATTATTTGAATATGGACAGAGCGGCGCAGTGGGCCGATTTGCAGGCGGAATTGGCCCGTTATTATGAGCAAAACGGCCGTTGGGACAGAGTAAAAGCAGAAGGTTTGCTGCGAGCGGTTCATCCGGGGCGGGGGATGGGGCAAGGCGGGCTGTCGCTGGTTTTGCTGGATGAGTCGGGGCAGATTGTAGCCTCGGCGGGGCGAGGCGGGGCGGAAACGGACGCGGCCAACGTGGAACTGCCCATTGTGGCGGACGGCCGTACCGTAGGGGCGCTGCGTATTGTTGAGCCGGGGGCAAAGGCGGCCCAGCAATTTTTGGCAGACGTGAATCGGGCTGTCTGGCTGGGGGGCTTGGCGGCGGTGTTGCTGGCCTTGATTTTGGGCTTGTTTCTGGCGCGGCGGCTGACACGGCCATTACGCCAACTTACCCAGGCCAGCCAAAAAATGGCTGCCGGGGAATTGGGCCAGCAAGTGACCGTTACCACCCACGACGAATTGGGCGAACTGGCTGATAGTTTTAACCAAATGTCCCGCAAGTTGGCCCTGGCCGAACAGCAGCGCCAACAAATGCTGGCCGACGTGGCCCACGAGCTGCGTACCCCTCTCAGCATCACTCGGGGCCACATTGAGGCGATGCTGGACGGTGTGTTTGAAATGACGCCGGACAATCTGGCCCTGATTCATGAGGAGACGCTGCTACTGGGTCGGTTGGTGGAAGATTTGCGCACCCTCTCGCTGGCCGAAGCCGGGCAGCTTTCTCTGGATTTGGCGGAGGTGGATTTGACGGAGTTGGTGCGGCAGGCGGCAGGCGGATTTGAGCCGTTGGCCGAGGCGGAGGGGGTGAAGTTAACGGCCGTAACCCCGCCAGACCCTCTCATCATCACCGCCGACGCCAACCGCATCCGTCAGGTATTGGGTAATTTGCTGTCCAACGCCCTGCGCCACGTCGTCAAGGGGGAAAAGAAGCCGCATCAGGTGACACTCACGCTGGAGAATAGGGGCGAAGTTGCCCGCATCAGCGTAGCCGATAACGGGCCGGGTCTTTCCCCCGCGGAACAGGCGCAGGTATTTGACCGCTTTTGGCGGGCCGACGAAGCCCGCAGCCGGGATAGAGGGGGTTCGGGACTGGGTTTGGCAATTTGCCGGGCGATTGTGGCGGCGCATCACGGCCGTATTTGGCTGGAGAGTGTACCAGGCGAGGGGGCGACTTTTGTAGTGGAGATTAGAGATTAGAGATTGGAGCAGCGTTCAATCTCCAATCTCCAATTTCCCAATCTCCAATCAATCTCCTGCTACGACCAGATTCTCATCCTCGAACCGGGCCAGCCCGCCGCGCACGATGCGCCAGGATTGGGCCAGGATGGGGAGCATCGCCAGCATCCACAGCATGTAGGCTATGCCGGCCAGAAGACCGCTCATTGGGGCCACAAAGATGCTGGCCCAGAGGAAAATACTGCCTATATTAATCATCCAGAAACTAAACCAGGAACCGCCTAATTCGGCCGGTTTTTCCGGCTGGAAGAGGCGCATCAGAGCGTAGGGTAGGGCGGCAAAGGTGAATTGCAGCAGCCAACCGTAGATCAGGGCCTGCGGAGCTGTCGTTTCGATGGTGCGGCCAGGCAAACCGGGTACGCCTAACAGGACGAAAGGCGCTACCAATACCGGGGCCAAAATCCAGAAGTAGGAACTAATCAGATGAGCAATGCCTACTGTCCACTCGCTCCATTTACCCCACACTGGTTTGATGACGGCATACAGAAGCCAGAGAGTAGCTGTCAGATGCAGTACCAGCCCGCCCACGAGTAGTGTCTGGGCCGCAAACCAGGGGCCAAAGATGAGGCCGAATGCGCCCAGAGTCATCAGCCAGAAGATGGGAGTAATGGCTTGGGGATAGGGGAACGGCCGTTTGAACCATTGCGGATACATATCAATCAGCAGTCCGGCAAACACCAGGGACATAAGGCCCCAGTTGTTAGCGTGGATGTGCGCTTCTATGGGTACGGCTACACGCAGCAGCTCCATCCAGCCAATCCACATGCCTGTTCCCAGGATAATGCCCAGGAGGAAGTAACCTAAACCGGCGATGTAGAATTTACGGCCGTGATGCGCTGCCGTTTCGCCTTCGGGGAGGACGGCCGTTTGTTTCATCTGTGCCAACTGGACGATGAGTAGTATCGTGGCAATGAAGACAAGCGTGCCACCCGCCAAAATCGGCACAATGTTGACCAGCGGAATGCCAATAAGCAAGAGCATAATCCCCCCATTCAGCGTAGTCCAGATGTCCCAACGGATACCAGGTTTGAGTAGACGATAGCGCAGAGCCACAATCAGGGGCAGCATACCGTATAAAAGCTGGGTCAGAATACCTAGCGTAATGAAATGAATCCGCAGCCAGCGCATCCCGTTAAACCAGGGTAAAATATTCCAGTGGACCAGGGAGGCGTCCAAAGCCATCAGTGCGGCCAGAGAAAAGTAAAGTACAGCCATTAAAAGATACGGGGTCATTGTTTTGTCTCCTGTAGAGTGATACGTGATACGTGATGCGTGAACGTTCCTCACGCATCACGTATCACGCATCACGTTTTCACGCCGCTTCGCCCGCCGCTGCACCCGCGTGTTGCGGATGGCGCAGGACGAAATCTTCTACCAGCAGCATATTGCCGTTGGCGTGTTGAATAGTTTGCAGCAACGTGGTCATTGTGTCCACTTCTTCCACCTGTTCGGTGACAAACCATTGCAGGAATTGGTTGCTGGTGTGGTCGCCTTCAGCAATGGCGGTTGTTACCAGATTGTTGATCTCATCTGTCACCTTCATTTCCTGATCCAGGGCAAACTGCACTGCTTCGGCCGGGCTGGCAAATTCGTTCTTGAACTCCGGCAGGCTGGGAATGAGCGGTTTGGCTCCGGTTTCCAGCATGAAGTGGATGAATTTCATAGCGTGTCCCCGCTCTTCTTCCGATTGGCGGTAGAAGAATTGGGCCAATTCCGGCAAGGCGGCTTCGTCAAAGTAGATGGCGATGGCAATATATTGGGCGGAAGCCGAAAATTCACTTTTAATTTGAGCATTCATTAAATCTGCAACTTTTTGTTTGATAATCATGATCTTTCTCCTGTTTTTCCGCAGATTCCGCAGATGAGCGCAGGTTTTTATAATCTCAATCTGCGTAATCTGCGTAATCTGCGGATTATGATTTAGGCGATACGGACGGCGAGGAAGGAGAGACGAGTTTCCGCTTCCATGCCGCGCACTGCGCCTTCCGGCATGACGATGCTGGCGCCGGCGCTGACGGGGAATCGTTCGCCGTCAACGGTCATCCAGCCGGCGCCTTCCAAAAAGTAATACATGGATTCCGCTTCAGGATGTTCCGGTATCTGCTGGCCTGGGGCCAAACCGGCCATGAGAATTTTTACTTTGTCGTCAGCCAGCAAGATGGAGGGCTGAGGGCCTTCTTCGCCGATGGTGATTTGTTCTTTCCAATTGGGATATAACGTTGTTTTCATTTTATTTCCTTTGGCAATTTTTTTTGCCACGAATTTGGGATGGTTCAGAAATCCGGAAAATTAACTTGACACTTTGTAGGACGATTTACCAAATCTCCTACAAGTTGCCAAAGGCAATTTGAACCATCCCACAAATTTCACGAATTTAAGGGAGAGGCACGGCCGTGCCCACCCCGAATGTATAGACCAGCTCGCCGCCCAAAGCGCCCGTAGCCACAATGAGACTAACGCCTACCAATTGAATGACAATGTGCAGGATACGTTTGCCCTTGCTGTACTCGCCTTTGCTGCGCCAGACGCATATGGTTTGTAAGCCAAAAATGACAAAGGTGACAATGCCTAACAATCTATGAGTGGTTAATGTTTGTAACGCCGGGCTGTTTGCCGGAACTGCTTGAGCGGCAATCAGGCCGGTGATGATGGATACGGCCGCTCCCGCCAGACCCAGCAATAAGGTGTACCAGGCAGCTTTGTCTAGTCCTTTTCCCGGCCAAATTAGATTGCTCCAGGACAGGAGTACGCTGCTGAGTAACAGAGCGATGGGGAAATGAATGACCAGGGGGTGAATTGTCTCAGGCATTTTTACTCTCCTTCATAAGGTTATTTATCTTGATTGACAGCATACACGATGGAGTCACGGCCGTCGCCGACTTTAGTCGGGTTGGTGGACAGCCAGTTTGTCTACAGCTTGATGGATGATGTTCAGATAAACAATGTTTTCGTCCACATTTTCCACCAGCGTGACCGGTATGCGGCGATAATCTGGAGTGACGGGGATGTGCCCCAGCAGAATGTGGGTGACGCTGCCTGTCTCTCTATGGATGATTACCGCGGCCACAAAACCGACTTCACGGCCGTCGCTGCTTACTACTTTCATGCCCCGCTGGATTTCCTGGGGAGCAGGATTCGGTTTGGGCAGATGGATACGGCCGTCCACCATAATTTTCTCTTCCACTACCTGTTCGCTGTCGTTCATGTCTGCCTCGTAAACAGAAAAATTGCTCAACCAATAAGCACAGCTTACCAGTTGAGCAATTTTATTGCGCCGACTTAGGTCGGGTTTGGGCCGGTAGATTGGGTCAGTCTTCAAGGCTTGTTCTGAGTATTGCCGAAGAATTGAACCAATCTGGAATCAATTATGGCCGCCCATGCCTCCCGAACTGCCCTGATCGTGGCCGCCGGAGTTGTTTCCACCATGGTTGCTGTCATTGTCCGGTGGTGCTGGCGGTTGCGGGGGCATTGGGCCGCCGGAATCCTGGTTGCAGTCTATACAGCTGCCATCACCAGGGCTGTTGTGATTCTCGTCGCTGACGGAGCTGCAATCTGGGCAACTGCCGTCACCGGGGCCATTTTGGCCGTCATCCATGGGGTTTTGGCCGTAATGATTCTTGTCCCTGACCGGTTCACAGGTACCGGGATCGGTGCAGTCACCGGGGCTATTTTGGCTGTTAGCCATACCGTCCTGGCCATAGTGGTTTTCGTCGCCAACCGGCTCGCAGGTACCGGGGTCGGTGCAGTCACCGGGGCCGTTACGGCCGTCATTCATGGGGTCCTGGCCGTAATGGTTTTCGTCACCGGCCGGTGCGCAAGTGCCGGGTGTGTCACAATCCTGCTGGCCCAGGCCGGGGCCGGGGTAACCATTCCCCGGAGGTGGTTGGATGGGCTGCGGCATCTCATCTATGGGACCGCAGGCGCCATCCGGGCAGGGGGTGGGCAGCTGCGGCATCTCGTCCGGTATCTGGCCGCGCTGGTGACGGAAGGTTTGCGGGTCTTGCAGGCCGGTTTCGATGGCGGCGCGGGTGCGGCTGAGGATTTGGTTGGCTTGTTGCAGGCGGTTTACGGCCGTATCCGCTACCCCCATCTGCGCCTGCGCCATCGCCTGTTCCTGGTTCTGCACCATTGTCTGCGCCTGAACCAGCAAGGTAGCCATCGCTCCTTCCGGTGATGCGGCGGCCAGTTGCAGCGCTTCCTGCCAGTGTGTTTGCAGGCGCTGCAAAGCAGCTTCGTCGGGGATGTTGCCCTTTTGCGTCATTTGCTGGATTTCTTCGGCCCGTTTCTGGGCAAAAGCCATTTGCAAGGCTGCTTCCTGGGCCGGATTTTTCGCCAGGGCCAGTTGGGTTTCCTCGATGGTGAGTTTGAGGGGGTACAACGGGGAATCGGGCAGGCTTTCGGCGGCCAGGACAGCCGTGCCGCCCACCGATCCAAACAATATTGACAATACTAATGCTGCTTTCAAAAGTAATACGCTCATTTTTTGTGACTCCTTTTGCTGAAAGATTGGTAATGTGCCGGGGCGATGTTGCCCCAACCACTCTTTCAGACGCACAAGGAAGCCGGGAGATACGGGTGGCGCGGCAAATTGGTCTAATTGGGCCATAAAAGCGGCCCGGTCGGCCAGCCGATCTGCGGCGGCGGGCATTTCTACCGGCTGGAGGAGTTCCAGGGCGGCGGCGGTTTCCAGTAACGGCCGTAACGCCTGCGCTTCGTCAGGGAAATTTGCCAGAATTTGCGGCAGCGGTTCCTGCCGTTGTTGTTGGGCCAAAGCCATATCCAAAACGTCGTTCATGTTCATGTTAGCGCCATCTCCTTTGCCGGTGTCAATTGACGCTGCAAGGCGGCCAAAGCGCGGTGCTGTAACGATTTCACCGCGCCAATGGGCTTATCCATCACTTCCGCTACTTCCTGATTGGACAGCCCGGCCAGGAATTTTAAGGAAATTACCTGTTGCTGCTCCGGCGTCAGGTCGTGTAAAGCAGTGCGTACCTGTTCCGCTGAGATATGTTCTTCCGCCAGCCTGACCGGGTCATGACCCGGCGTCGTATCCACCAGTTGGTCGGGCAGCGGATCGTGCTGGCGGTGTTGTTGGCGGCGGTAAAAGTCCACCACCAGATTGTGGGCAGCCCGATAGAGCCAGGCTTTCACGTTCTGGCTGGGGCCATTTTGCTTTTGTACGGCTTGCAGGAAACGTTGGAAGAGATCGGCCGTCAGGTCACGGGCTGTCTCCACGTCGCTCACCTGCCGGTAAATGTACCGGTACAAAGGCGGGTAATATTCGTCATAAAGGGCGGCCAATTGGCCGCGATCATACGTCTGTGACTGCATAATGTCTAGGTTGCAAGTGGCAGGTGGCAGGTTACGGACAGCAAAGCGTTGTATGACCTGTTCCTTTGCAACTTGCAACTCGCTGCCTTTCCTATTTACTTAGACGCACAAATGGGGAAAAAGATACGGGCAGTTTTGTTGGGCGATTTGTCAAATCACCCTACGGGATGAAGATGCTGGATTTTTATTCAGCGATGGCGGCCAGGGCGTTGCGGTCGGTGATGCGGATGAGGCGGCGCTGCACTTCGATGAACCCCTCTTTTTCCAGCGTGCGCAGGGCGCGCTGCACCACGTCGGGGACGGTTCCCAGACGGGCAGCCAATTCAGCCTGGGTATACCAACGCGGCCGGTGCAGCACGCCATCTGCCGCTTCTTCCAGAATAAGGCGGGCCAGCCGGCCGGTAACGGGGCGCAGGGAAAGGTCTGTCACCAGGGAGACGAGATAGAGAAGCCGTTCCGCCATTTTGCTCAGGACGTGTTCGGCAAATTCGGGATGTTTGCGGATAAGCTGCCGGATGGCGTCGCGCCGGATTAGCCAGACGCCAGCCGGTTCCAGGGCGATGGCGGTGGCCGGATTGGGCTGGCGGGCAAACAGGCCGACTTCGTTAAAGGTTTCCCCCGGTTCCAGAAAACGCAGCACCTGTTCCCGGCCGCCCGGCGAAATTTTGACGACTTTGAGCCAGCCGTATTGCAAAAAGTAGAGGCCGGCAGCGGCTTCCCCTTCCAGGACGACGATTTCTCCGCTGTTGTATTCCCGCCAGACGGCCGTTTCTGCCAGTTCTTGCAGCATCTCCTCCTCCAGCCCGACAAAAAACGGGTTGGCCTGCAAACGGGGGATCAATTGGCTGCGGGAAGATTGTGTTTTGGACATGGGTTACAGATTATCACAGGATTGGGTAATTGGGTAATTAGGTAATTGGGTAATTACTCAGTTACCCAATTACCCAATTACTCAAACCGCATACGCCATAATGGGCTGCGCCTTGCCTTTGGCCCGGATGGGGCGGGAGGCGGGCAGGTCGGTAGTGAGGGTGAGGGCCTGGGCGACGCTTTCGGAGATGAGCAGTTCGCCCGGTTGGGCGGCGGAGACGAGGCGGCTGGCGGTGTTGACCGTATCGCCGAGGATATTGTAGCTGCGGGTCGTTGGCGAACCCATTAACCCTTCCACCACGTCGCCCAGGTGCAGTCCCGCGCCGGTGGATAGTTGATACGGCCGTAACATCTGATTCACGCGGCGGCTGAGGAGACGGGCGGTCAGGACAGCCTGTTCCGGGTCATCAAACCAGGTCATCACCTCGTCGCCGATAAAATGCGGTTTGTGGCCGCCGCCTTCCATGATAATGGATTCGGCCAACTGGTAAAACTGGTTGAGCATGTTTACCACCGTTTCCGGGTCCTTACTTTCGCTCCAACGGGTGAAGCCGCGTATGTCCATGAACAGGACCGCCCGTTGGACGCGCCGCTGCTGGAGAATCTGCTCATCGTTGAGGGATGCCGCCAGCAAATCCGGCGCCAAGGCCCACTCGGAGACGTTTTTTAGATAGGAAGCGATACGGCGCAGGACGGTCAGGTAATGGTCCGTCTGGATTTCCTGAAAGCCAAGCAGCAGCCCAAACAAAATAGCAGCCATGAGGATAAATTGATGTCCGTCGCTGCTGGACAAATAGGTGCGTAGACTTTGACCGGTGATGTCGCCTTCCAATTCGCCGGATAGTTCAGAGACGCCGTAGAGAATGGGAAAGAGCATGACGCGCCACAAGTTCATCAGCAAAATAAACATAGCTCGGCCATCGGGGATCAGCCCTTCCAACAGATAAAAGATGGTCATACCGATGGCAAAAATCCAAAAAACCCAATGATATGGCTCTGATAAAAATTCTGCTGCGCCTTCCAGGGGCATATCAACAAGCGTGTAAAGAGCGGGGGCAATGAGGTTGCCCAGGGCGCGTTGTTTCCAGGCGGAAGGCGACCGTGTGCCGATAAACCACGCCTGAATGACGGCGGATAGAAAGAGCAGATAATAGGGAAGTTCTGTAAAGTAGTATTGAGGCCCTTCCACGCTGAGAGTGCGAATCCCGTTAAACAGGGGAAATATCCCGGAGTTGGTGAGAAATTCCCGGATTACCCGGTTGCGCGTACTGCCTTCAATTTGTTCGGTGAGTGAGTAGGTTGTCATTTCAGGTTCCTTGTTTTGGTGATCAGTTACCGGTATTCAGTGCGCTGTATACTGTACACTAACTTACCGGCCACCACACCTCTACTTTGGTACCTTGTCCCAATCCGGGGCTGCTGATGGCAATACGGCCGTCATACAAAGCCACCACCGTTTGCACCAGGGATAAGCCCAAACCTACGCCATCTATCTGGCGGGTACGCGCCTTGTCTGCCCGGTAGAAGCGTTCAAAAACGCGGGGCAAATCTTCCGGGGCGAGGCCCTGACCGGTATCTGTGACAGTATGATGGATTAGATCGTCAGTGGCGCGAATTTTCCAGGTGACTTGACCGCCGTCCGGCGTGTATTTGAGGGCGTTACTGAGGAGATTGCGAAAGACGATGCGCATGTGGGACAGGCTGGCGGTTTGTACGGGCAGTTTCTCCGGTGCATCCAGGGTCAGGGTGATGCGGCGTGCCTCGGCCTGGGGTTGAAATTCGCGCATGAGGCGGTGGGCCAGTTGCAGGGGTGAGATTTGTTCCTGACCCTGGCCGGCGCGACCCCCTTCCAGGCGGGAAAGTATAATCAAATCCTGTACCAGATGGCCCATCCGGACTGCTTCTTCGTCAATTTCGGCGATGTATTGCCGTTCAGTGGCTTCGTCCAATTGACCTTCGCGCAGGGCTTCGCTGCGCAGGCGAATGGTGGTGATGGGGGTGCGTAGTTCGTGGGCGGCGTTGCTGGCGAAGGCGCGCTGTTCTACCAGCATGGCCTCTACCTGTTCCGCCATGTGGTTAAAGGCGGCCGCCAGTTCGCCGATCTCGTCTTGTCGGTCTTCGGGCAACCGCTGTTCCAGGTTGCCCGCGGCCATCTGATTGGCGGTGGCGCGTAGTTGGCTTAACGGCCGTGTCAGCGACGCAGACAACCACAAACTGGCAATGATGGCGACGGCCGTGAGCAAAACCACGCCTCCACCCAACGTCAGCCATCGTTCCAGCACCACCCCCCGCGCATGAGTCAGAGGCGTAGAAATTTGCACAATGCTGAGAATTTGTCCATCTTCGGTGACGGGAGCAGCGGCGTAGACGGCCGTTCCCCCTTGTTCATCAGTCCGCACGTCATAAATGATGCGATTTTCCAGCGCGGCGGCCACTTCCGTGTAGTCGCGCTGGTTTTCGGCGGGAATTGTGCCGGTGCTGTCCAGCCAGGCCCGGCCGGTTGTGTCAATGAGCGTGATGCGCGTATTGGTGCGGTCGGCATAATCGGCCACTGTATTTTCCAGCACGCTTTGGTGCAGCTCGCCTTCGTGGAAATTTTCCAAATCTTCCCGCAGGCCGCGGGCTATCAGGGAAGCCTGCTGTTCCATACTGCGTTCAAAATCTTCGGTAGCGCCCTGGGAAATTTGCTGCCCGGCAATAATGAACAGCCCGGTAAAGCCCAGAACAATCAATCCGGCAAAAGTGACGACAAAACGGGTGCGTAGCTTCCAGGTTTTCATAGTTGTAGTGACGCCTCCGAGGTCTCCAGGACCTCGGAGGTGCGGTCAGGCCGCCTCTTCCGGGGCGGTGAAGCGGTAGCCAATGCCGCGCACGGTTTGAATGTAGCGGGGCCGGCCAGGATCGTCTTCTATCTTTTCCCGCAGCCAGCGAATGTGGACGTCCAGCGTGCGCGTGTCGCCCAGCCAGTCGGTGCCCCACACCTTGTCGAACAGGTCGGCGCGGCTCACTACGTCCCCGGCGCGGCTGATGAGTAAACTGAGTAATTCAAACTCTTTGTAGCGTAAGGTGAGCGGTTCGCTTCCTTTATGTGCCTGGCGTGTATCTACGTTCAGCCGAATCTGGCCGACCCGGAATTCGGCCGTTTTTTGGGGCTGCCCGGCGCGATCTAACTCCACCCGGCGCAGCAGAGCGCGGATTCTGGCTTTGAGTTCGCGGGTGCTGAAGGGTTTGGTGATGTAATCGTCGGCGCCCAGTTCCAGCCCCAGAATGCGGTCAATCTCGTCCCCCAAGGCGGTGAGCATGAGAATGGGGACGGGGTTGTCCTGGCGTATCGCCTTGCACACTTCCCAGCCATCCATCTTTGGCATGAGGACGTCGAGGATGACTAAATCGGGGTTTTCGCTTTGGGACATTTCCAGCCCGGTACGGCCGTCATGGGCCACGATGACCCGGTAGCCGGATTGGCGTAACTGCTGCACCAGCGGGGCTGTTATCATTTTTTCGTCATCTATAAGCAAAATTGTTGTCACAGTGTTTGTTTGTCCTTCGCCTTCATTTACAAAGATTGTGGCACATTCACCCGGCGTAATCAATAGAAACGGCGGGATTTAAGTTTGATTTAAGGCCACGGAAAAACATTTAACGAAGATTTAACAATGTTTAGGGGGATGTTAACCATACGGAGCCGGGACTCAGGTAAAGTTTGTTTTGTCGGATGCAGAAAGCCGACACCTTGTATTGGACATTTTTTAGTAACGGAGGTAACACAATGAATCGTATGAAAGCAATATTGGCAGCAGGCACTTTAACAGGTTTGGTATTAGTTACGGCTTTGGCCTTTGGCTGGGGCGGCGGCGGAGATGCGGAGACGGCCGTAGAAGCGCCGGTCGTCGCGCCGGAAGTTATCGTCAATCCGGTGGTAATGCCGGCGGAAACAAACGGGTTAAGCGGCGTAGAGACGCAGGCGCAGATTGAAGCAGCAGCGGCCACGGCGCAGACAGTTTCGACGCAAGCCGCTCAGTCGGGACAGACGGTGCAGGCGTACCAGAATTATATACAGGAGTTGGAAGCAGCCGTGCAGGTAATGCAATCCCGCGAGGCGGAGTACCAGGCACAAATTGAGGCGGCTAATCAGACAGTTTTGCAGTTGCAGGATCAGTTGAACAGCCAGATTGCAGCGCAGGCCGCCGCTCCCGCGCCGGCTGCCGCTGTTGTGGCCCCGGTTTCTCAGCCGGTTCAGTCCAGCCAGCCTGCCGCTTACCAGGATGATGACGACGATGACAAGTATGAAGAGCGCGAGAATGATGACGATGGGTATGAGTCTGAGGAATATGACGATGACTAGAAAAGCGCGCTCCGGACAGCGAATGGGGATTCTGAAAGCAGCGGTGGCGGTAGGCAGTTTGGCGGCAGCCTTTATGGGCACACAGCTTTTGGCCGCGCAAAATACAGCAGAACTGGAACAGGCAACGGCCGTAACGCCCGAACCTATAGTTATCAATGTACCCATCACCCTGCCCACGCAGCCGCCCCCCGCAATTGTTCCGGCAGAGGGGCAGGCAGCCGCAGTTAATCCGACAGCTAGTGGGGCGGCGCCCCAGGTAGGGAGCGGTTTGAATCTGAATCTGGAACCTATCCCGCAGGCGGTAGCGCCGCAAACCATC
>JALUPA010000354.1 GCA_027054335.1 Ardenticatenaceae bacterium | reverse complement strand
GTCGCCCCCGGCCGTCCGGCCACTTTTGCTCCAGCCGGGCCAGCAATGCCTCGTAAGCAGGCGGCCATTGTTCCCGCCAGCGGCGCAGCGGTTTGGCGTGCTGCATGGCGCCCGGCCGTTGGCGGATGAGCCCCAGATAGTGCAGCGGGTCGAGTATTTCCTGATGGCGTCCATAACAACGGGGGTGGACGGCGATGGGCGTTGTCTCGGCTGACCGGTAGATTTCTACGGTGAACGGATACAGTTTGGCCGTGAGCTGTTGGCGGGCCTGGTCGGTGGGAACTGAATAACGATTGGTTTCCAGTTGTACCTGGCTGTACCGGTTAAGGCTGACGCTGACGACCCGGCAGCAGTCGTAAGGTTGGGCGGGCAAGGGACGCAGAAACGCTTTTTCCTGCTGCCACATCTCCCCAATGGCCGCCGGCTGTCCGGTAACGGTGCGCTGGTCATCTTCCCGGCATTTTTGCCGCAGGTAGGCGTTGAGTTCCTCATAGCTGCCCACCTCTGGCAGCGGCGTCATAAAATTGCGCCGATTGAAGCCGACGCTGTGTTCCACCTGACCCTTCTCGTTGCCAGCACCGGGAGTGCAAAAGTGGCTCTCGAACAGGTAGAGGCCGCGAAAGTGCAAAAAGGCTTCCTGTTCTATCCGGCCGCGACCGGTTAAAATTTCTTGCACAGCCGTCTTGAGATTGTCGTAACTGATGCGCTGCGGTACGCCCTCAAAAAAAGCGAAAGCCTCCACGTGCCCCATGAAGAAGGCTTCTTGCTTCTGGCTGGGAAAAGCCATCATAAAGGTGCGCCGGGAGTAGGACAGCTTCATAAAGAAGAGTTGGACGTCGATTTTCTCGCCGTTCATAATAACTTGCCCCACACCCCAATCTACCTGGGCGTCTGTGCCGGGGTCAAACTCCAGGGGTAGGTAGAGGCGGGGTTGTTTGTGCAATTTGCGTACCTGCGCCACGTAATGCCTTACGGTAGATTCAGCGCCGGAGAAGCCCTCGTTTTTGATTTCTTTGAATATCATGCGGGCTGTCCGGCGTTGTTTACGGGGCAGGGTGCGGTTTTGGGCTACCAATTCCCGGATGCGTTCTTTGTACGGCCCCAGTTTGTAAGCCTTTTTAGGCTGCTGGCGCCGGTAAACGGGCGGTTCAGCCAAATC
>JALUPA010000353.1 GCA_027054335.1 Ardenticatenaceae bacterium | reverse complement strand
CGCCCACTGCCTACCCCGTCCCGGAAAACAGCAGCGGCATCCCTACTTACACCTACCGCATCATCAACAGCTACCCCCACGATCCCAACGCCTTTACTCAGGGGCTGCTTTGGGCTGACGGCGTCTTTTACGAAAGCGCCGGCCTGTACAACCAATCCTCCCTGCGCCGGGTAGACCCGGAAACCGGCGCCGTTTTGCAAATGCAGGCCGTGCCACCAGAATACTTTGCCGAAGGGCTGGTTTTGTGGGATGACAAACTGATCCAGCTCACCTGGCAGGAAAATACCGCCTTTATCTACGACAAGGACAGCTTTGAGAAACTGGGCGAGTTCAGCTACCCAACTGAAGGCTGGGGCATTACCCACGACGGCCGTAACCTGATCATGAGCGACGGCACAGCCACCCTTTACTTCCGCGACCCGGAAACGTTTGCCGAAACCGGTCGCATCGCAGTGCAGGATGACAACGGCCCCGTCGTCCGTCTCAACGAACTGGAATACATTGACGGTGAAATCTGGGCCAACGTCTGGCAAACCAGCCGGATTGCCCGCATTGACCCCGCCACCGGCCAGGTAACCGGCTGGATAGACCTGAGCGGCATCCTGGACAACACCACGCTCACCCAAAAAGCCGACGTCCTCAACGGCATCGCCTACGACGCGGCAAACGGCCGAATCTTCATCACCGGCAAACTGTGGCCGGCCGTCTTTGAAATCGAACTCATACCGGATGCGTGATACGTGATACGTGAAAATCAATCACGTATCACGCATCATCTATCACGTATCACGCATCAAGGGAGAACCCATGTCAGACGAAAACAATTACACCTTTATCGAAAATCTCCCGGCTTTACTGCCGGAAATTACACCCGACAGCATCGTCAGCCGCACGGTATATCAGGATAAGCAAATGCGCCTGATCATGTTCGGCTTTGCCGCCGGGGAAGAACTAACGGAACACACGGCCGCCTTCCCCGTCGCCCTGCACTTCATTGCCGGAGAAGCCACCGTCGTCCTGGGCGAAGACGAATACCAGGTGAAACCGGGCGCTTGGCTGCACATGCCGGCCCGCCTGCCTCACAGCATTAAAGCGGACACGGCCGTCACCATGTTGCTTTATTTGTTCATGGGAGGGTAAAATGACCCGGACAATGGAGAAAAAAGCGCAGCCCCGCTTCCGCAAACAAATCCTGATCCCGGCCGAACACGGTTCCTGGTCCTGGCTGTTTGTCCCCTATCTGGTGGGCGTCGGCGTGGCCGGGACGTACTCGTTAGCCACCTTTCTGGTGCTGGTCGCCGGATTGTCCGTCTTTCTCATGCGGCAGCCGGGAATGGTCTGGAGCCGGGCGCGCGCCGGTCGAGGCCGCCGCAGTGACGGCCCCATCGCCGCCCGCCTGCTGGTGATTCTCGGCTTGACGGCCGTCCTCTCTCTGGCCGGCCTGCTCTTTCTCGGCGTCACCGACATTCTCTGGCTGACCATTCCCACCGTGGTCATCGTCATTTTGTATCTGACTGCTGCCGTCAGCCGCCACACCAACGCCCGCGTCTTGTGGATGGAGATTGTAGGCGCGGCCGGGCTGGCGCTGATGGCCCCGGCGGTAATGATTGCCGCAGACGGCCACATTGCCCCGGCAGCATGGTCAGTTTACTTTTTACTGGCCTGGCAAAATATCCTCAGCGTCTTCTACGTGCGCCAGCGTATTGCCGACACGCACCAGCGGGAGGGTAGTCGCCGACTGACGCTT
Source organism: Ardenticatenaceae bacterium (assembly GCA_027054335.1). GTDB lineage: Bacteria > Chloroflexota > Anaerolineae > Promineifilales > Promineifilaceae > JAJRTP01. The sequence continues at coordinate 10,584 of JALUPA010000353.1, read as the reverse complement.
ATCGGTGATATGGTGGGGGTTACGGCCGTTATCGCCGCCGCTGCCCTGGGTTACGTTCCCTGGCTGGTGGTCCTGCCCTTCTTCGGCTTCCTCCTCCGGGCCATCTGGACGTACCGGCAGCCCCGCCCCATCCCCGTCATCAAAAAATTCGGCTTCACCGAAGTCGCCGTCCAACTTATTTCCGGCTTCGTTATCGTTCTGAGTTATTGGCTTTAGACTTTTTACCATGAATTACACAGATATTTGGCTAAATCTTAACAGGCAATCCAAGGTGACTTCATGCAAGAAGAATGGGATTATTGCCAGATAAATATGCAGATTCTGGATGACGGCCAGGACCTCTTTTTTGTGAGCAACCGGCTGATGTGGCTGCAATTTTTCGCCCAGGCGTCCGGGCCGCACCGCAGTTACACGGCCGGAAAATCCAGCCGCATCCCCATCGCCAGCGTGCCCGGCGTTCTCTACACGCCGCAACAAGGCAACGACGGGCATCGCGCCATTCTGCAAAACCTGCTGGACGCTCTGGCAGAAGATGGCTGGGAACAGACAGCCTACACAGGCAGCCAGTGGTGGGAAGCCCGGCTGCGCCGCCCGGCTCGTCCCAAACGTTCCTGGTTCAAGAGAAAAGGAAACTGAAATGCCGCCCGTCACCCGCTGGTTTGTCAAAACTTCTCTGGTTTACCTGATCGCCGCTTTGCTGACCGGTGTCATTCTGGCGGCCAGGGCGCTGGGGGCAGATTGGCCTTTCATTACCGGCCTTACCCCTGTCTATTTCCATCTCTTCATGGTGGGCTGGGTGCTGCAAATGATTATCGGCATTGTTTTCTGGCTGTTCCCCAAGCATAGCAAGGGACGGCCGCGCGGTTATGAATGGCTGGCCTGGACGACTTACGCCCTGCTCAACGCCGGGCTGCTCCTGCGCGTTGTGGGTGAGCCGCTGCTGGCGCAGACGCCGGGCAGCCGTTGGGGCTGGCTGCTGGCCGCTTCGGCCCTGCTGCAATGGCTGGCCGGCGTTTGCTTTGTGGTCAATACCTGGCCGCGGGTGCGCGGGCGGCTGGGCAAAAGGTGACAGTCACTTCAAAAGTGACTGTCACCTCAGCCAACCGGCTACGTATTCCGCCACATCCTGCCAGCCCGGTTCACCGGGCACCCAATGGGCGTGATTCGGGAATTCCTGATAATCTGCGTTATATTTTTTGGCTATTTTTCTGATGGAGCCAACCGGCGTAATCCGATCTTGAGTGCCGCCAATGACCAGTACAGGCGCTGTTACTTTGCTTTCATCCACCCGCGACGCTTTACGGCCGTCCAGCAAGGCAAACCCAATCTCAAAAGCCGCCCGCCCCGATTCGTAAACAAACCGGTCATACACAGCCCGCCGCTCCGCTTCGGGAAACAGGTGCAGCATGGAATAAGCTGCTTCCTTATAAGTTTGCCGCATCGGTTTGTTCCACCAGTTCCATCTGGTCATCACGCTCCAGAAACTGCGCACGACGGAAGGGGTCAAGGCCAGAACACCGGCGGGAGCGGCCGGCGTGAGCAAAACCAACTTTTGCCCCAGCCCCCGGCTGCCCAAAATCTGCGCCAGCAAGCCGCCCATCGAATGCCCCATGATGATCGGCTTATCGCCCAATGCCCGGATTTCCGCTTCCAGATCGGCCGCATAATCTTGCAGACTGGTTGTGCCCAGCTGGGGATCAGGCGTATCTGTAGGAGTCGTGTCATGGTAACGCAACGTCGTCGTCACGCAGCGATACCCTTTTTCGCCAAAGAAGTTGACGTAATTCTCCCAATACCAGGCGCCGCCCCACATGCCGTGAATCATAAAAATTGTGCCGCTCACCTTCGCTCCTTCTTTACATAACACTATTCCCAATAAAATCTTGCAACTGACTGCCAAGTTGCCGCAGGGATTGGTAAATAGGATCGTCGGGTATGGCAGCGTAACGGCCGTCCATCTCCGCCAACAGTTCCGTCCCATTTTCCGGCCGGCCCAGGGCAATCCATTCCAGCATTTCCAGATCAGCCAGATACTGTATGGTATCTCCCGACATTTGCCAAACCTGTTCCGTCAACGCTGAAATTTGCGCTAAAACATCTGGGATGGAATCGGTTTGCCGTTCTGCGACGGGAGACAAATCGGGAAAACGAGCAATAAACGCCCGGGTGAAAATCTCACCTACGGCCGTAGCCACCACATCAGCAAAGGCAATCGGATCAGGCAAGGCTTCACGCAAATCGGCGGCATACGGCCGTAACGCCTCCGGCAAATAATCATCCAGCACATCTGCCAACTGGCGGGTGATACGGCCGTATCGTTCATCCCGCACCTCCAGTTCCCCTTGACCGCTACCCAGGCAGTAAAAGGCGGCGCACTTGAGCGGCCGCCACGCTGCCGGCCAGGTGCAGCGGTTGTCCACCAGATAAATGCAGATGCTCGGCCGGTTTGCTGCCTGCGCCGGTAACACAGGAAATGGCTCATCCAGCAAAGCCAGCGCCAGCCCGTCCAGCAGCCGCCCGTCAGACGCGCCCACCACGCAGCACCCCCCGCCGCACTGACGACAGTAGGGAAACGCCTGCCACAACACCTGGTTGTACGCCTGAAACATCTCCTGAAGCGCCAGGAAAAAGTGACGTGCTTGGGCAATTGTCCAGGGGCCAACGGCCGTCTTCACCACACCCCCCTCTGCCTGCCAACGGGTTACGGCCGTGCGGCCCGCCCGCGCCAGTTCTCCATCCCGCAAATACAGACCATACTCCACGTGCTCGCCAATTTCCATGCCTCTAATTGTAACCGGAAGCGGGCAATTGAGTAATTACCCAGTTACCCAATTACCAAAATTTATTTGAGTCAGACAACAAAACAGGTTAGACTGGTTAGCCTTGTGGTGAACTTATGAAAATTGCCGTGATCTCAGACATACATGGAAATTTACGCGCCTTGCACCGCGTTATCGCAGATTTAGCCGAATGGCAGCCGGATCAGGTAGTGGTGGACGGTGATATTGTCAACCGGGGGCCGCTCTCGGCCGACTGTTTGCATCTGGTGTGGGCCAAACAGCGAGAACTGGGCTGGCACGTCGTCAAAGGTAATCACGAAGATTACATCCTGGAATGCCTGGAGCCGGGCTGTCCCCCCGGCCCGGAATTTGAAATGCGCCAGTTTGCTCACTGGACATTTGAGCAGTTGAATGGCGAAGTCCCCCTGCTGGCCGCCCTGCCCAACGAATACGCCACCACTGCCCCGGACGGCAGCGAATTTCGGGTCGTTCACGCCTCCATGCGCAGCAACCGGGACGGCATCTACACCTTCAGCAAGGATGAAGAAATCCGGGAACAGATCGCTCCGCCCCCGGCCGTTTTTGTCACGGCGCACACTCATCGCCCCCTGACCCGCCGGGTAGACGGGACGCTGGTGGTCAACGTAGGGTCGGTAGGGGCGCCTTTTGACGGGGATGAGCGGTTGAGTTACGGCCGTTTCACCTGGAACGATGCGTCCGGCTGGCAGTCCGAAATTGTGCGGCTGGATTATGATTGGCAAGGCGTGGAGGAAGATTACGTCACCTCCGGTTTTTTGAGTGGCGGCGGCCCCCTGGTCCAACTGATGCTTCTGGAACACCGCCGCTCCGGCGGCCTGATTTACCGTTGGGCTTCCCGCTACCAGGACGCTGTTCTCAAAGGCAAAATCAGCCTGGAAGAAAGTGTACGCCAGATTATGCGGGATGAGGATGTACGGCCGTATGTCGGCCCGCCGGGGTGGGAATTGTGATTGGAGATTGAATCTCCCAATCTCCCAATCTTCATCATGTTCTTCTTCCTCTCCAAATTCCTACCCCTCTTCATCTATCCTTTGGGGTTGGCCCTGGTACTGTTAATTGTAGCCGTGCTGGTCTGGCGTTGGCGCAAATGGCAAACGGCCGTCCTCATCACTATCTTTCTCCTCCTCTACCTGGCCGCTAATACCCCCGTCTCCCTGGCCCTGGCCCGCAGCCTGGAATGGCGCTACTTTCCGCCCGACCCCCTGCCCCAGGCCGACGTTATTGTCGTGTTAGGCGGGGACAACCGCTGGGCCGACCCACCCCAGCCCGTCCCCAACCTCAACGACAGCGGTGACCGCCTGTTGTACGCCGCCTGGCTTTACCAGCAGGGCGTCGCCGACCGGCTGCTGCTCACCGGCGGCCAACTGCCCGGCGCTACCCAATCCGACGCCGCGGAGATGGCCGAAACGCTAACCATCATGGGCGTGCCGGAAAAAGCGCTGTGGCTGGAAGACCAATCCCTGAACACCTACCAAAACGCTCTGTTCAGCCGCCAGTTTCTGGCCGAAAAAGGCATTGATCGCATCGTACTGGTCACCTCCGCCTTCCACATGCCCCGCTCTGTCGCCGTCTTTGCCAAACAGGGCTTCACCGTCATCCCCGCCCCCACCGATTATTACGCTGTCTCCCCCAACTGGGACGACGCTACTCGTCCCCAATTTGCCTTCCGCCTGCTGGATTTGCTGCCCACAGCCACTGCTCTGGAATTAACTACCCGCATCCTCAAAGAATATATCGGCCTCCTCATTTATGGTTGGCGCGGCTGGTTGTAGGCCGGCCGGGCGTCTCTCTAAAATTGTTCGTTGGCCTTATTTGTGATAATATATCATCATTTACTGATATATAAATATAATGGAGTGTTGTATGGTGTTATTAACCCCTGACAAAACAGGTCTGGCTGTTAAGGCCAAACTTTTTCGCGGTTTTGGCGATGTTTCCCGCCTGGCAATCCTGGACGTATTGCGGCGGGGGCCGCTGACAGTCGGTGAAATCGGGCAGGCAACCGGGCTGACGCAATCTAATCTGTCGAATCATCTGGGCTGTCTGCGGGATTGCGGGCTGGTGCTGGCGGAGCGCAACGGCCGTTACATTACCTACCATCTCAGCGACGACCGCGTGGCCGAAATCCTCACCCTGGCCGAATCCCTTCTGGCCGACGTGGCTCAGGGCGTTTACCAGTGTACCCGCTACAACACACCCGCCCGGCAGGTAAACTCATGAAAAAGATTGTCCATTTCTTCCTGGCCTTTGTGATTGCCCTGTCGTTGGACGCCCTGACGAAAGTGTGGGCGGAACAAACGTTGACGCTGTACCAGCCGGTTCCTGTTCTGGGCAACTGGCTGCGCTTTACCCTCGGCTACAACACGGGCGTGACTTTTGGCTTGTTTGCCAACAGCGGCATGGCTCCGTTGGTCATTACCGGCGTTATCCTGATCGCCATTTTCGTCTGGATTTTACGGGCTGTACGGCGGGGGGATTTTTCGGTTACGGCCGTATGGCTGCTGGGTTTTATCCTGGGTGGGGCGACGGCCAACTTTATAGACCGTTTGCCTGATCTGCGCGTCACCGATTTTCTGGATATGGGCATCGGTATGACGCGGTGGTACACCTTCAATCTGGCAGACGCTTTTATTGTGTTCGGAACCATCTTCTTATTCCTCTTCACCTGGGCCAAAAAAGAGGCGCTGCCGGAGGAGGAATAAAAATTCTTGCGCAAAGGCGCAGAGATACAAAAGGAAAGCAACCTATGACTACAAAAAAACTGGAAATTCGCGTCGGTAATCTGGATTGTGAACACGATGCGGCAGCCATTGAACGCGGTTTACAAGGAACAGCCGGACTGGACACATTGCAAGTGTATCCCAAATCGGCCAAAGTTGTCCTGGCATATGATCCGGACATCACCTCGCCCGACGCCCTGAAAGAAAAACTGGACACGCTGGGCTTCCCGGCCCAAGCCGGCTTCTCCATGCCGGAGCAGCCCAAGCCGTGGCGCAATCCCAAAGTATTGAGTTCCCTGACTGCCGGCGGGCTGCTGCTGGTTGGCTGGCTGCTCAGTCTGGCCGGCGGGCCGGAACTGGTTTCTACAATTCTTTACGTGGCCGCCATTCTCATCGGCGGCTATTACTTTGGCCGGGAAGGGATTGAGGGGCTGATCTATGAGCGGCGCATTGGTATTGAATTGCTGATGGGCGTGGCGGCCGTTGTGGCGGCCGTTATGGGACAGGTGGGCGAGGCGGCGATGCTGGTCTTTCTCTACTCGATCAGCGAGGCAGTTGAGGGATACACGGAAGAAAAGACGCGCTCGGCGGTGAAGGCGCTGATGGATTTGGCCCCGAAAACAGCCCTGGTGAAACGCAACGGCCGTATCCAGGAAATCCCCGTCGAAGAACTGGAAGTAGGCGATATTTTCCTCGTCAAGCCGGGGCAGTCTGTGCCCACTGATGGTGTAGTGATTGACGGCCGTTCCAGCGTCAACCAAGCCCCCGTCACCGGCGAGAGCGTGCCGGTAGAAAAGCAGCCGGGCGATACCCTCTTTGCCGGCAGCATCAACGGCCAGGGCGCGCTGGAAGCGGAAGCCACCAAAATCTTTGCTGACAACACCATCTCCCGCATCATCCAGATGGTCGAAGAGGCGCAGGAACGCAAAGGGCAAAGCCAGCGTTTCATCGAGAAATTTGGCGACCGTTACAGCCCGGCCGTGCTGCTCATCGGCCTGCTCATCGCCATTGTGCCGCCGCTGCTGCTGGGGCAGGATTGGGCCGAATGGATTAACCGGGCCACTGTCTTCATCGTGGCCGCCGCCCCCTGCGCCCTGGTCATCTCCATCCCCATCACCCTGGTGGCCACCCTGGGAACGGGCGCGCGGCAAGGCGTGCTGATAAAAGGCGGCGTCTACGTGGAAAAATTAGCCACTGTTGAAGTCGTCGCGCTGGACAAAACGGGCACGATTACGCAGGGCGAGCCGCAGGTGACAGATGTTGTGGCGTTAGAGATTGGAGATTGGAGATTAGAAGTTGGCGCCAATCCCCAATCTCCAATCTCCAATTCTCTGTTGGCAATAGCCGCCGGGCTGGAAAGCCGCAGTGAGCATCCGCTGGCGCGGGCGGTGGTTCAGTATGCGGCGGAACAGGGGATTGAACCGGCAGCAGTGAGCGATTTCCAGGCACTGGCGGGCGCGGGGGCGCAGGCGCAGTGGCAGGGGCGGGCGGTTTACATTGGCAGCCCGGCTTTGTTCCGGGAACAGTTAGGGCTGCCGCTGGTGGATTTGGCTCCGGAAATTGAGCGGCTGCAAGGGGAAGGGAAGACGGCCGTACTGGTGGGAGATGATACGGCCGTTTACGGCCTCCTCGCCATCCAGGACACCATCCGGCAAAATGCCCGCGCCGCCATTGCCCGGTTACACCAACTGGGCATCAAAAAAGTGGTCATGCTCACCGGCGACAACGAACGCACCGCGCAGGCCATCGCCCAGGAAGCAGGCATAGATGTTTACTACGCCAATCTGAAACCGGAAGACAAAGTAACCAAAGTGCGGGAACTGACCGCCCAATACGGCAACGTGGTCATGGTGGGCGACGGGGTGAACGACGCCCCCGCTCTGGCTGAGGCGACCGTGGGTGTAGCCATGGGGGCGGCCGGAACCGACGTGGCTCTGGAAACGGCCGACGTGGCCCTGATGGCCGACGACCTGGAAAAACTGGTCTACGCCTTGCAGCTATCCCATCGCAGCCAGAAAGTCGTGCGGCAAAATATCGTCCTGGCAATTTTCGTCATCAGCGCCCTCTCGTTGGGGGCCGTAGCCGGGCTGTTTACGCTGCCGCTGGCTGTCCTGGGACATGAAATCAGTGAATTCATGGTCATCGGTAACGGCCTGCGCATGCTGCGTACTTAAAAAGACAACGGTTCTTCAAGAATTCCAGTGATTTTCTCGCGCAAAGACGCAAAGGCGCAAAGTTTTTTTCTCAGCGTCTTTGCGTCTCCGCGCGAGTTTTGGCAAATATCATGGGAAATCCTGTAGGGCCAAGATAATTTAATTCAACGTAAGTTGAATTATTACAGATGTCATAGTTCTCCTATGATCAATGTCATTGGCTTAAACCCGTCCCGCGTGTATTCTTTAAGCAGAATAATTCAATAGTTATTGAAACAAAAGGAGACAATCATGGTTAGTGTAAAAGTTTTAGGATCAGGCTGCGCCAACTGCGCCAAATTAGAAAGTACCGCGACTGAGGCTATCAACCAGTTAGGTATGGATGCTCAGGTAGAAAAAGTGACAGATTATGCCGACATTATGCGCTATAACGTACTGGTAACGCCGGCGTTAGTCATCAATGAACAAGTTGTCTCGGCCGGCCGCCAACCTTCTACCGCAGAAATAACCACCTGGCTGGCTGACGCGGCCTGAAGTCAGTGTTCAGTTTTCAGTGTTCAGTAAAGGCTTTTCCGGCGGGTTTAAGGAATTTTAATCTATGCCAATGACGGAACAATTACCCATTGAAGAATTAATCCCCATGATGAAGGCGCTGGCCGAACCAAACCGTCTGCGCATTTTTGCGGAATTGATGCGGGGGAACTCTTGCAATGGCGAGTTGCAGGAGAAGTTGGGGCTGCCGGCAAATCTCTTGTCCCATCACCTGCGGGTGTTAAGCAAGGCGGGACTGGTTCACTCGCGGCGGGATGCAATTGACGGCCGTTGGATTTACTATTCGCTGGACAAAGAGATGGTGGCCCGTTGGCATGAGTGGTTTGACTTCTTTTTGGACCCGGCGCGTATCCAGGAACGGCCGTACTGCGGCCCGGAAGGAAATTGTGCGGCAGAGGATACGGCCGTGTCTCTGGCCATCGAAGCATAAAATTTTTTGCCAAACTATTTCAACAAGCATCGAATCATTCAGCTTAAACTACGAAGAAGTTCAACTTCTCAGAGAAGTTGAACTTCTAAATTCGGAGATTGGAAATGACCACACAAAATACGACCACGGCCCCACCCTCAACTAAACGTAATTGGCAGCTACCTTTATTCACTCTCGGCCTCATCCTTATCTGGGTGCTGGTGTGGGGGCAATTGGAAGCTATAGCCAACTGGCTGACCTACGATCTGATCGGTCTGGAAGAAGGCTCCCATCTGGGCGAATCCATTGCTTTCTTCTTTTACGACGTGCCCAAAATTTTGCTCCTGCTGGCCGGGATGATTTTCCTGATCACCTTCATTCGTTCCTTCTTCAGCCCGGAACAAACGCGGGCCGTATTGGGCGGCAAACGGCAGGGGGTGGGGAACGTGCTGGCTGCCGGGCTGGGCGTTCTGACGCCGTTTTGTTCCTGTTCGGCCGTGCCCCTGTTCATCGGCTTTGTGGAAAGCGGCATCCCTCTGGGCGTCACCTTTTCCTTCCTCATCGCTACGCCGGTGGTCAACGAGATCGCTCTGGCGATGCTCTTTGGCCTGTTTGGCTGGCAGGTCGCCGGGCTGTATCTCGTCACGGGGCTGACCATTGCCATTATCGGCGGCATGATCATTGGCCGGATGCGGCCAGAGCGTTGGGTGGAAGATTTTGTCTGGCAAATCCAGATGGGCGATAACGTGTCCAGCGTCACCTACAAACCCTCGCTGGATGACCGGATTCGGGACGCCTTTCACAGCGTCAAGGAAATTGTGGGCAAGGTATGGCCTTACGTCGTCATCGGCATTGGCATTGGCGCGGCTATTCACGGTTATGTACCGGAAGATTTTATGGCTTCGATTATGGGCCGCGATGTCTGGTGGTCTGTGCCGGCAGCCGTTTTGCTGGGCATTCCACTCTATTCCAATGCAGCCGGGATCATCCCGGTAGTATACGCCCTGATGGAGAAAGGGGCGGCGTTGGGGACGGTGCTGGCCTTTATGATGGCCGTCGTCGCTCTCAGCCTGCCGGAAATGCTCATTCTCAAGCGGGTCATCAAGACGCCGTTGATCATCACTTTCATCGCCATTGTGGGCCTGGCCATCATCTTTACCGGTTTTTTGTTCAATCTGGTCATCCAGTAAACCACAGGTTGGTGCAATCTCCAATCTCTACGGACAATTATGCTCCTCTTCATCGCGGTTCTCTTTTTCTTTCTCGCTTTCATCTTCTCCATGCTGGGGCTGGGCGGGGCAATGGTCTACAACCCGATTCTGGTTTGGTTCGGTTATGATTTCAAAAGTATCGTCGTCCCTACCGGACTGCTGCTGAATGGGTTAACGGCCGCGTCTGCCGCCTGGGCCTATTATCGCAAGGGGATGGTGGACTTTAGTGTGGCCCTCCCTTTGGTGATTACCTCGGCGATAGCGGCCGTAGCCGGGGCGTATGTGACGCAGTTCATCAGTACGGCCGTTCTCCTGGGACTGTTTGCCGTGGCGGTGTTGTTTGCCGGAGGGCGCATGATTCTGGTAAGCAAAGCCAGTGAACCGGAAGCGGTGCGGGGCACGGCGCGCCGCCCAGCAACACCGCGTCCTGCACGTAGCGGTGCGGCTTCGTGCTCAGGGCGCAGAGGGCGTAGTAGATGACCCGGGCTCCGAGGGAGTGCCCGAGGAGCACCACGGGCCGGTCGTCGGGCAGACGCGCGATGAGGTCGGCGAGGAGCGTTCCCGTCATCGCCGCGCGCACCTGCGCCGTGTGCCAGGGGTTTCGTAGCAGGTCCGCCACCAACATGGGCCAGCCCAGCGGGTTCAGGGCCTTCCTGGTCGCCCGCTTCGCCGCCCGCTTGACGAACTCCCCGAAGGCCCGCTTGGCTCCCATGCCAATGG
>JALUPA010000352.1 GCA_027054335.1 Ardenticatenaceae bacterium | reverse complement strand
GGATAGCAGGTACATATGCTTTGCCCGGTTTAGCTGATCTCATCCAACAGCAATCGCCAGCTTTTCATCCTTTACCAACAGGGGAGTTCGGTTAACTCTGTCTCCCCTATTTATTGAGAAGATACAAACCAGACTATAAATGTAATATGCTAACTGCTCCATACAAAACTCCTTTATTTATTGTGCGCCAAATAATAACGTCAAGAGCAACCCCGTTTACACGACACAACTAACTCTACCACAAAAACTTCTTTCATCCAGAGTATGCCAGTACTCTTTTTTAGGTATTTTTGTACTTTCTGCCAACCTATTCTTGGGACTGTCTGTGTTCAGTTTTTGGCCCAAAATCAGAATACGTCAGAAAATGTGCCATATTGGAGCGTTAACAGCCCTTTCGGCTTTCAACCTGAATTTCTTTTAGCAAAAATAGCTTGTTGGGTTGAAGAGGCAGCGGTATCGAACTTGCGTCAATGAAATACTCGCCAAAACGCTTGATATGTTCAGTCATGTACGAGCTAAAAGTAGCCACGATTTCAGGAGTAACGGCAAAACCTTCTTGCGACCAGGTATCCGGTTAATGCGGGAAAATGGACTAAAAGTGGTACAAAAACGGAAGAATTGCGCTGTCACCACCGATTCAGACCATGATTTTCCAGTGTCGCCAAACTTGCTGGGCCGTGATTTCACGGCTGAAAAACCCACTGAAAAGTGAGTGACAGACATGACATCAGTTACATCCGTACTGATACCGGCTGGCTGTATCTGGCTAAGGTGGACTTGTTTTCACGTGTCATTGTCGGCTGGGCGATGCGCCCCGACTTGAGTCAGACGCTGGCGCTATCGGCCCTGCCCATAGCCTTTACCAATCGGCAGCCAGCGGCGGGATTGCCATACCACTCTGATCGAGGGAGTCAGTATCGTACTCATGCCTACCGACAGATCCAGACTGAACACAAGATGGTCGCCAGCATGAGCCGCAAGGGCAATTGTCATGACAATGCGGCGATGGAAAGCTTCTTTGCCACGTTGAAAAAGGAGTTAGAAGATCGGCGACACTATCGCAATCAGGCTAAAGCCCGCCGGGACATCTTTTCATATATTGAAGACTTCTATAATAGAAGGCGGCGGCACTCAACGTTGGGCTATGTCAGTCCAACTGCATTTGAAAATGCGTATGCTTTGATGCTGGTTGACTGACAAAACTTGTAAAACTGCAGAGAGCGCGGAGGCGTGTACAGGAGAGAAATCTCTGCGCCCTCCGCGCTCTTCGCGGTGAAATTTGAGATTTGTCAGTCAATCAGGCTTTGATGTTTAATTAGGGTATCCACTAATTCGGGGGAAGCTCAGACAGCCCTTTCACCGTCACGCTTGATCAAGCCGGCATTCTGGTTCCCGGCCCCTGGATCATCACCTGGTCGGCTCCGGAAACATAAACGGCCGTTCATCAAACGTCGGTCAATCGTCCTGTTGGCAGCCGCTTGCGCTGTACAATCATAATTGGCACACAACGCGCTAACATCGGCCTGTATCCAATCAATAAGCGAAAGGAGTCGTTATGAAACGCGCGATACTTTTTCTGGTTGTATTTATATTGGCGGGCTGCCGGACACAACAACAAACGACGCCAGTCCCAAAGGCAACGGCCACTTCGGCTTCGCTCAGTACAAGCGTTTCCCACCCCACCACGACCTCGCAGCCCACACCCATCCCAACCACCATCGAAGCGACGGCAGGAGGCATCATGACGCCGGAACCAACGCCAACAACGGCCGTTTGCACGCCGCTGCCGGCCGACATGAGCCTCAACATCCTCTACGACAGCGACCGGCATGGTGTCATTGAAGTTGAAGGCTTAGAACCTGGTGAACGACCAACCCTCTTACTCACTGGCCAGGGCGAAGTGACGTCGGATTGGTGGCGCAAGGAAACACAATATGAAAATGCTGTGGGCGCGGACGGCCGCATGCAATACCGCTTCGATTTCAGAGGCTGGGATTCAGTTGAAGGCGTCGAATTCAAGGGGCAGCTCATCCATCAGCGCGGCGTTGCATGTTTTTCGATTGACCTCCCCCTGGCAACAACAACGGCCGTGCCCAATCAAACACCCTCACAATCCACACAAGCAGAAGACGTGATCGCTCATCTGGAAACGCTGCAAACGAAATACGAACAAATGCTAAACGACCATGAGGGTTGGCTGTATGCGCACTACACAGATTATTTTCCCACTGCGCTGCGTGGCTCCGAGACGGCCGTCAACTTCTTATGGTTAGCCGATACCTGGGTATGGGAGTACTGGTACGAAGTTAGTCAGGGCGTTGTTATCCGGCAAATCATTCACGTTTCCGATGAAAACGGCGGCATCTGGCAGCGGCAGCTAATTGACGATGGTTGGACAGCGTGGGTCCTTCCTGTCGAAACGCTGGGTGAGCGCGTCCAACGCCTCGATAATTCAACACCCAATGCCAACACACTTTGGGGGCCGTATCGGCTGATACAACAATTACAAGACACAACCAAACCCGACGTAACCGCCTGGGAAGCAGATGATCTTTATCACGTTACCCTTTACGATTACGATTCGTATGAACCGCCCATCGAAATCGTGGGTTTCGAGGAGCCTGTTGCGGCGTCGCGGGTTCATTTTGTCTTTGACAATAAGCGGGGCGTCGTGGTACAGCAGTCGACGGAGTCGCTGCTGGCTGGGGGCGAATGGATGCAGACGCAGGAGGTGAACCTTACCCAGTTCGATCTATTGGCCCAACTGCCCGATGACGCCGCACGCACGCTGAAAGAAGGGACATCGCTGCTAGACGCCTACCGTTGACGTTTTTTACTACGCAGGAACTTTTGGCTAACGGCCGTCGTCTTCATACTAGATCGTCCACGAGGAGGATATGATGAAGCACGCTTTCGTCCTATTGCTGATTCTACTGCTCGCCGCCTGCGTCCCCGCCACCCAAACCGAACCGGCGGCAGCGCCTACACCCATCCCCCTGCACGGCTACGACTTTTCCGGCGTTCACCTGCGCCTGAAAAACGTAAGCGGGTATGATTTTAGCAACGTCGCCCTCACCGTGGGCGACCAGACGGAACAAATCGGCCCTTTGCCCCCGGCGACGACGACGGATTACGCGACCTTCACCGCTGACCAACGCAGCCTCGCCCTCCACGTTACCGCCAGCCAAACAGAATACGACTGGACGGCCGATTCCGCTTTTGGCGTCGGTTTAATAGACGGCGGCGAATTCACGCTGGAACTGTCCATCGAGAATGACGCCCTCGCCGTCACCTTTTTGATGGACAATCCCATCCTGCAAGACGCCCAGTATTACGCCGAAGAGATGGGCGTCTCCATCGAAGAAGCGCTGGCGCGCTTAGACACGCAAAACGAAGACGCCATCAGCGCCCTGAATGAGCAGTTGCAAGCCAACGAAGCCGACACTTTTGCCGGATTATGGCTGGAACACGAGCCGGAATACCGCGTCGTCGTTGCCTTCACCCGCGACGGCGAGGAAATCATTCGGAAATACGTGGCTGACGACGACCAACTGGCCCAACTGATCGAACTGCGCCCGGCACGTTATACCTACGCCCAACTCCAGGCCGACCAACAAACGGTTTTGCGCCTTCTGGAGGCGATACAGTTTCCGGTCTACACGACGATAATGGTACAGGAAAACTACGTCGAGTTGGGTACAACCGACCGCGCCGCATTGGACGTGGCGCTGGCGGAAGCCAACGTCACTCTACCGGAAAGCGTCGTCATCACCACTTTTTACGAACCGGTAGGCGAGGAACCGCCCTTCCCCATCACCCCTGTTCCCGACGTGTTTATGCCCCAACTCAAGCAGCGCGACGCGGTATTCATGGACGCCCTGCTCATTGGGGAACTGGTTGTCGAGGATAGCTGCCTGCGCGTTCGCAGCGAGGGAGCGAATTACCTGGTCATCTGGCAGGCGGATTATTTCCTGACGGATAACGACGGCGTTTGGGAAATTCTGGATGAGACGGGCGCAGTGGCGGCGCGGGTGGGCGAAACGGTTTACATGGGCGGCGGTGAGACCAGTTGGGTAGATGAACCTTATTTGCGTGACCCCATCCCGGCGTCTTGCGGCGGCCCTTATTGGCGGATGGGAAGTTTCTTGCCCGAGGAATACATTCCCAACGTTACGGGAGAAACAGGTGAGTAAAATGAACCGGTTGAAAAAGTGGCTGATTTTATGTTGGATATTTCTGGCAGCGGCCTGTACGCCGACAAAACAACTACTACCGTCGCCAAACTCCGCTGCTACTGATACGCCCGTACGAGATTCAGAAATACAAAGACCCATTGATGATATTGCGACCCGGTTACAGGCATCCGGCGCAACGGTAACGGCCGTCTCCAACCAGCAAGAATACAACATTTTCAACGAATTATTTGCGTCTGAGGTTTCCGATTTGTGGGATGTGGTTGTAAACGGTGAACCGGTTCAAGTATACGCCTTTACCGACGACGACGCGGCACAAACGGCCGTCAACACCATCAACCGCAGCGGAGACGCCTTCACTCTGACAAACGAGGACGGAACGTCACTCACCATCCACGCCGATTACGTGGCCGGTTTCCCGCCCCGTTACTGGCGGCAGGGCCGGTTCATCATTTACTACACAGGGCAGGATGAGGCCACGCTCAATTTATTGGACAACCTTTTCGGCGCGCGCATAGCCGATGGCGACTCACCTGACCAGCCATATGAACCAGGTCAGGGGATGGCCGGACTCACACTGGACGGCATCAGCTTGATGTATGACCCGTATCTGGCGGCCAACGTACGCCTGGAGCCGTATCCCTCGGCCGCCGATCCGACTCAACTGCGGTTGATAATGGAAAGCCTCAACCTGCATCAATCTGACTTTACCCCGATGATCGTCGTGGCCGCAGATGCTTCTCCGCTGGATGATCTGGTTCCAGGCCGCCAGCCGGTTACGAAAGGAAAGTCAATTACCTTTCAGAATGGCAGTGGGCAGAGCCAGGTTGTGCAAACAGAGACCGGTGAGACACTTTACACAGCATGGGGAGAGACAAATGACGGAAAATACAGTGTGACGATGCTTTATCCCGTTGTGCCATCCGGAGATGGATATGTGCCGGCTCTGGCGCTGCTCGACGATCTTCTTGCCTCGCTGGACGTCAACCCAACGACGGCCGTTCAACCGGAGATGGCAATGACGGCCGTGCTTACCGAACCACCCATCCCGCCATCTCCAACACCCACTACCCTTACCCTCAACGTCAACCTTGACGACATTTCGGATTGGCAAACGCTGACCGTCGATCGGTACGGTTTTACCCTCAAATATCCACCGGCATTTGAGGTTGTACAATGGGACATACATGATCCTGATTGGGATAGTTACAGCATTATTGAGAGCGCCATTAAAGGCACAGATCCCCAACTACCGGCAATTGGATTTTCTTTCAGAAAAAAGCCCTCCAACCAACCTTTGCGCGGCTGGTTTGAAGCGCATACCCGCGCTTTGGCAGACAGCGATTCTGACGATCCCATCCCTGTTTTCTATGATGTGTCCCACTTGCGTGAGATAGAAGTTGCCGGCTATCCAGCGCTCATGTTCCAGGATGAAGGGATGGTCACTGGTATCCATGTGCTTATTGACCGCACAGATCACATTGTCTGGCTGGGTTATCCTGTGTACGAAATTTATGATTTAGGCGACGTTTTTCAAGCGCTGTTGGGAACAATACAATTTGCTTCGATAGAGGGGGCAACGCTCGATACCCTCCCCTTCCAGCCGGGTACAAGTTGGATTTATGAGCGTACTGAATACGATCAAATTCCCGGTTCAACCGACGTTCTTACCCACACGCTGCTGGTGACGGAAACGGCCGTCAGCGTGCAGCAGCAGCCCCCATACACCATCATCGAAATGCGCCGTCAAATGCCGGATACGATGTTTGCTTCAACCAAAGACCTGTCTTACTGGTACATTCTGGACGGTCAAACTCTATATCGGCAAGAGGGAATGTTAAATGTGGAGAAGGTGACAGATGACGGCCGTATCGAACTCGTATTTCCCCTCACACCAGGCGCTAGTTGGCACTCCTTACCGTCGTTACGTGATTCCGATCCGAAGCGCCAGATCAATTCCTGGTTGCGCCGGGTGGAACGCCTGGAGACAGTGGAAACACCCGCCGGCGCATTTGAGCAGTGCGCTTATTTCACCGAGGTCGCCGCCGGAAATTATATGCAGACGTGGTATTGTCCCGACGTGGGATTTGTCCAACGGCGCGACGATCATGCGGGAACGCGCTTTGGCTATGCAGAAACTTTAATCGCCATTAAACACCAAAAAACCGAACAAATCACGCCGTCAGATGGGCTCATCTATCAAGATATGGCAGGCTATTGGCGACTTGTTTTGGCCGGACACGCAGCGCTTTTGACCGAACAGGAAAGGCAGCAGTTCATGCAGTCGGACGGTCATCATTTTGCGGTGCGTGGTAACATGAGTTACACGATACAAGACAACGACGTTTGGGCGACTAATTTAACCACTGGCGAATCCCACCCGCTTCTGGAAACGGCCGATCGCGCCGAGCGTCGTATCTTTGGCTTGGTGGGGGACTGGCTGCTGGTAGAATCATTTCAGGCGGGAGAAGGCGGCCAGGGTGTGGGGCCGTTGGTGGCTATACCGTTGTCCGGTTCCAACCATCATGATGCCATCGTTTTGGTTGATAATTGGCTGCAAGGCATACCTGCCATTGCGCCAGACGGCCGTTACGCCATTTATCCAACCGATGAGGGCGTGTTTGCGTTTCACGCAGACAGTTCGGTAGAAGCGCTGCCGTTTGATAGCTTTGCTTCTGCCAGTTTTTCGCCAGACGGCCGTTTCATTGCTCTCCACCTTGGTTACCATATTGAAATTGTAAATCTGGAAAGCAGTGAAGTCGTCCACGCCATTGATTTAACCCCAATTCCTCGCGACAGCCCGCCGGGTCCACCTCAATGGCATCCCAATAACAAGTGGATTGCCTTTGAGCATTGGAACGATCAAACGGCAGCCCCGGAAACACCTATTACAGTACGCCTACTCAATATCGAAACAGGCGAAACACATGATATAGCCCAGGCGGCTTTTCCGCAGTGGCGCCCCGATGGCCAATGGCTGGCTTACGTCCGTTACGGCCGTTCCAACGAAACCCACATCGTTCTGGCAGCAACCGACACATGGGCAGAACAAGTCACTCCATTTATCGGACAACCTTCAGCCTGGGTTGATCTGCCATAAGTGCCCGTTCGTAAAAATAAGTTAGCGGAATTGGCGAACGGGCTTCAAGTAAGCGGCCTTTCAAAAGGCCAATTTATCGTTAGCCGTTTACCAAGTCGTGTAAGGTAAACTATTTTGTCTACAAGAGGGTATCAATGAAACGGTTATTTATGTTATTGTTGATTCTTATCCTGGCGGCCTGTGCCCCGACGATTCAAACAGAACCGGATCCCGCCGGGTCCCCAACCGTTCCCCAGGCCCATTTCACCCGGATCGATCTCCCCACTGATTTGTACCCGCGCGGCGTGAGCGATAGTTGGTATGCCGCTTCCCCGCCGGAGGGGGGTGCGCTCACCCTGATTGATATTGAATCCGGGCAGCGCACCGTGATTAGCGAAAATGGCGGTTGGGGGCCGGTGGCGCTGACGCCGACAACGGCCGCCTGGATTGACGGCAGCGGACAGGTGCAGCAGTACAACATCGTCTCCGGCGAAACCAGGCAATTGACGCAAACGACAGCGGAACGATTCAACCTGGTGGGCAATGACCGCTGGTTGGCGTGGCAGGATAAACGCAACGAAACCGGCGACGACAATTATTATGCGGCGGACATCTACGCTTATGATTTGCTCGCTGGCGAGGAGATTGCCGTGGCGGTGGCGCCAGGCGTTCAGCAGCAGCCCGCGCTTGCCGGCGACACGGTTGTCTGGGCCGATAATCGCAGCAGCCCGGCGCGCGGCGAACCGCTGGAAGGGTGCGGTAACTGCCCGGACAATCCTTTTGACATTTATTCGTACAACTTGCAGACGGGGGAAACGGCCGTCCTCATTGCCGACGGGAAACACAATGCCCAACCCACTACCAGCGGCAATCGGGCGGCGTGGATAACCTACGGGGAAGGGATTAAGGTGCTAGATTTGACGACGGGGGTGGTGGAAACGGCCATACCCTACCGGCAGGGTATGGGCCAGCCGCGCCTCTTTGGCGACCAGCTTCGCTACGTCGTTAAGCAGGATTGTGACGTCGTCATGGTGGATGAAAGCGGTGAGGAAATCCCGGCCGAGACGGGCGCGTTTCTTTTCGATTTAGCCTCACAGGAAACGGCCGTGCTGACCAGTTACAAAGAGCCGTTCGTTCTACACAGTCGCGCCAACGTTCTCATTGCCGAAGGGTGCATGGCTGGCTTTGACACGGTTTATCTGCTGCAGGACGTACATACTCCGGCAGCAGAAAGTCCGGTATCAGGCCCGGCTGTGACCAGCCATGATCCTGATTTGCTTGTGACCGGGTGGGAATATCTTGGCCCTGAATCGGCCGCCGAATTCCCTCCGGCTTCAGAAAGTGTCCGGGTGTTGAATGAACTGCATTATGAAATCCGCCTGCGGCAAACGGCCGTTGGCTTCGACCTCATTTGGGGGGATTTTCTTTGCAGTACACAGCCCGTACTCTTTATCCAACCAGATAACCGGCTGGAATTCTGGCCCGGAAGCATTGTGGGCGACGATTGTGTTGCAATGGAAGCTATCCACGTGATTTCTGTATCATTGGACCAAAATGTGCCTTTAGCTGACTGGCAGTTCATTTTTCACGCTCCGCCAGGCGAGCATTAGTTTTAGGTTGGTTCAATATTGGAGATTGAGCCAATCTTGATGGAGGTGGTTGAAAATGTCCCGCAAATTTTTGGCCGTTCCCGCGCTACTGATGATTCTTTACCTGGGAATAGGCGTTGTTTTTCATATCAAGTGGCAAAGCGCTCAAGCCGCCTGCCGCGAAATGCGCAGGGCGCAAGGAGGATTTGTAAAACCTGAAGTTTTCGGTGGCGCTTTAGGGTTGTTTTTTGATATGACCAATTGGCCGATCTACGCATGGGCAAATGTCCTCCACGATGGAACACCGTTTTCAACACCGTGTACCCATTCTCGGAATGTTGTCCCCTCAGTTGAAATAGTGCCAGTAGAAACATTGACCAGCAGCGAAGGCAAGACTGCGGCAGCGCGGCCGAGTGGCGCTGCTTTCCCTTGAAGGAGTTACAGGCGCGCGTCATTGGCCGCTGGGAACAGGTGTTGGGGGAAACTTTGATGACGGTCACGCCAATCCCTGACATCACGTCGGAATCAACGGCCACTTCATCGCCAGCGCCTACCACTCGAAACGGAACGGGTATCTTATTTCCTGTGACCTCCCCCGATGGCCAATGGCAAGTCGTCACCCGCGTCTCAGACCCCGTGCCGGCAGAAGGGGACGAGGCAGAACAATTCCCGAACGGCAAATACCGCGTCGAGGTGATCGTCGAGCGCGTTGACGGTAGCCATACATGGACGGCCGTTGACGAATGGCGCGGTTTTGGCCTGGGATGGACTTCCCCGCAGCCAGTGCGTTGGTCGGCTGACGGCCGTTTCCTTTACTTTGCCAATGTCCCTGTTCCCGATGGGTGTAGTGTTTTCGTCAACGGCGGTGACCTGTGGCGGCTCGATCTGAACAGCGGCGCTGTGACAGAAGTCGCTCCCTACATCGGTCTGGCGATGGCGCTGTCGCCGGACGAGACCCAACTGGCCGTAAACGCCTCCTATGGCCGTGGCTTTCTCATCCGCGATCTGGCAACCGGCGCAGAGCAGCCCATTCCCCTGCCCCAACCGGACAGCAGTTGGCAGATAGGCGGGCTGCAATGGTCGCCCAACGGCCAACATCTGCTGCTGACACAGACTGTCAACCCGTGCAGCCCGGAAATGAAAACGGCCGTTGTCCGCATAGATCTTGACGATTTATCTGCGACCACCATTTTGGAACCGGACGAACGCAACTTCACCCTACTGGAATGGGTTCGAGATGACGAAGTGCCGCTGCAAGACAGGGACGGCCGTACCTGGTATCTGGAGATATTTTCTGGTGAATTAGCGGAAGAGGAAACGGTCGTATCGCCAGCTTCCGAGCAGCGGCAAACCTTTACCAGCCAGGAATACGGCTTCTCTTTGCAATATCCGCTGGGATGGACGCCAGTCGCCACTTTGTCCAATCAGGTGTCACTCGTTCACGCGGGGGATTCGATAGCCTTGCGGTTTGGCGTCAGGCGCGTCACGGAGGACGTCAACCTGGTGCGCAGCGGCGTATCTGCCGGCAGCTTTATCCCCAGGGAACCGGTGAATTTTATTGGGCAGCCCATTTCCAGTGAAGTTTTGGTTTATCAAGGCAAAGACAAGGCGGTCTTTTACGCCGGGGCAGATGAAATTGCACGAGGCGATTTGGTCTTTGTCATTACGCTGGAAAGCAATCAGTTCAATTATGAAGCGATTGACATTCCACCGGAAATCCAGGCGGAAGCAGACGCTATCGTAGCATCGGTAGAACTTGTCGCTTCCGATAACTGAGGGAGGAAACGATAAGATGCAGGATCAAAACAAGATGAAAAGATCGAATTGGACACCTGTTTTGCTGCTGATAGCGGCCGCCTTTCTAGGCATTACGCCCAAAGCCGGCCCCTGGTCGCTGATTGCTTTCCTAACCGCCGGTATTTTGCTGGTCGCAACCCTCGTTTTGGCGCTTAAAGCGTACCGTCGCCAGGGGATGCGCCGCACGACTATCTTGTTTCTGGCAACCGTTTTGCTGACGGCCATCGCTCTGTTCAGCTATTTGCGTTACCGTCCGGCGTTGCTGGCTGCGCCTGGTTACACCTTGCATAACGTCACCGACCCCGGCATACTGCACGGCCGTATCAAAACCCTCCAGACCATTGCCGAACAAGTACCCTGCACCTATCAACTGCTCGGCTGGCAGTCAGGCGACGCCTTCTACTACCAATCGGAATGCGGCGGAAACGGTCGTGTCTGGCGCTATGTCATCGCTGATGAGGCAGTGGAACCCGCTGCCGCTGCGCCCGACGGTTTGTACGCTGCCCCGGTTCCTGCCAGTGACGTTATCGAAGGTGTTTTAGCCGATGTTTACCCCCGTGACCTGGCAACCGTTTCTAGAGAAACTTTTATTGTCGGGGACGCCCTGTCATCGCCTGACGGCCGTACCATCGCTCTCATCTCCCGCCACGTCTACGGCCCGCAAGATGTGCTGCTACTAACCTCACCCGTTTCCTTTCCGCCCCAATCCCGTTAAACAGTGCAGGAGAGTCCAGCATTGAGTTGTGAACGCGAGTTGGTGGCACAGGCGGCGCAAGGTGACGAAACGGCCGTTCTCACCCTCTACGAACAGCACAAAACGGCCGTTCACACCTACGTTTACTACCGCGTGGGCGGCGACCGGGCGCTGGCGGAAGAGATCACCGCCGGGGTGTTTCTGCGCATGGTCGCCGGGCTGCCCCGCTTTGTCTACCGGGAATGGCCGTTCCTGGCCTGGCTCTACACCATCGCCCGCAACTGCATCAACGACTATTACCGGCGCGACGGCCGTTACCCCAGCCAGCCACTCTCCGCGCAAATCCCGGACGACGCGGCCGGGCCGGAGCAGCAGGCCCAACGCCGCCTGGAAGAAATCCGCCTGCTGCAAGCCATCGCCCGCCTGACGGAGGCGCAGCGCGATGTCGTCATTCTCCGCTTTATCGAAGGGCGCAGCGTGGCCGAAACGGCCGTCCTGCTGGGCAAAAAAGAAGGCGCCGTCAAAACCCTCACCCGGCGGGCGCTGGCCGCTCTGCGCCGCCAACTGGAAGGGGCATCTGATTATGAGCAAACGTGACCAGATTTTAGAAACCTGCCTGGCGCGGCTGGCGGCCGGGGGAAGCATCGAAACCTGTCTGGCCGATTACCCGGAAAATGCGGAGTGGTTACGGCCAACTCTCGCCGCCGTCCGCCAACTGAGCACCCTGCCTCCGCAGCCGCCCCGCCCCGCCGCCGACCAGGCTATCCGGCAGCGACTGCGCCAATCTGCCTGGCAGAAAGCGGCAGCCGACCGCGCCGCTTCCCGGCCGCGTCGAGTGCAAATTCAGTTTTTTATGGAGGATATGTATCTTCTCAATAAATAGGGGAGACAGAGTTAACCGAACTCCCCTGTTGGTAAAGGATGAAAAGCTGGCGATTGCTGTTGGATGAGATCAGCTAAACCGGGCAAAGCATATGTACCTGCTATC
>JALUPA010000351.1 GCA_027054335.1 Ardenticatenaceae bacterium | reverse complement strand
TCTTGATGGACGAACCCTCCATGGGGCTGGCTCCGGTGCTGGTGGACCTCATCTTTGAGACCATTGAGGAAATCAACAAACACGGCACGACCATTTTGCTGGTGGAGCAAAATGCCCACATTGCCTTACAGGTAGCTGACCGGGGCTACGTGCTGCAAACAGGCGAAATTGTTCTGAGTGATTCGGCCAAAGCGCTGCAAAAAGACCCGACGGTGCAGAAGGCGTATTTGGGGATTGAGTAAACGTGATGCGTGATATGTGATGCGTGACAATTCTTCACGCCTTCACGCATCACGTATCACGCATCCCGGCAGGCAAATGCAGATACGTATTTTATCGGCCAACGAAGTGCGGCGGGCGCTGCCAATGGCGGAGACGATTGCCGCGATGAAGGTGGCGTTTGCCCAGTTGTCTACGGGGCAGGCGGTGACGCCGCTGCGGGCGCGGCTGGATGTAGCCCCGCATGAGGGTGTGACGCTGGCGATGCCGGCATACCTGTCCGGCAGCGAAGCGTTGGCCGTCAAGGTGGTGTCAGTTTTTCCCCAAAATGCGGCGCGGAATGAACCGACGATTTACGGGCTGGTCATGGTAATGGAAGCGGAATCGGGACGGCCGTTAGCCATTCTGGAAGGGGGCGCGCTGACAGCCATCCGCACGGGGGCCGCTTCCGGCGCCGCCACCGATTTACTGGCCCGGCCTGACGCCGCAGTAGTCGCCATTCTGGGCAGCGGCGTCCAGGCCCGCACCCAACTGGAAGCGGTCTGCGCGGTGCGGGACATCCGGGAAGTGCGCGTTTACAGCCCCAACCGGGAACACACTGCCCATTTTGCCCGGCAAATGCAAGGCTCCGGCCCTATTCCCGATTTGATTCGCGTGATGGATAGCCCGGCAACGGCCGTGCGCGGCGCAGACGTCATTTGCGCCGCCACCACCTCCCCCACCCCCGTTTTCGCCAGCGCCGACCTTCAACCCGGCGTTCACATCAACGGCGTCGGCTCCTTCACCCCCACCATGCAGGAAATTGACGCCGACACCGTGCGCCGCGCCCTCGTCGTCGTAGATTTCGTGGAAGCCGCCCTGGAAGAAGCGGGCGACCTCATCATTCCCATCGAGCAGGGACTCATCAACCGGAAACACATTTACGCCGAACTGGGCGAAATTGCCGCCGGTCTCAAGCCAGGACGCATTAACCCGGAGCAAATCACCTTCTTCAAATCCGTCGGCGTGGCCGCGCAGGACGCGGCCGCCGGACAACTGGCCCTGCAAAACGCCCGCGAACACAACCTGGGCACACAAGTCAACCTGTAGTGTTTCGCCCCATTCTCTCACCTGCACTATAATTTCCCGAACATTTGCGCGACAAATTACGCATCACGTTTTTCACGCATCACGCCCGCAATTATGGACTCTCTCAGCGTCTACATTCCCATGGATCGGCGGCAGGCTTTGGCCCGGCAGGAAACGCTGCCGGATCGCTGCCGGGGTGCGGCTTTGTTTGCCGATATTTCCGGGTTTACGCCGCTCACGGCCGTATACGCCCAGGAACTTGGCCCCCAACGCGGCGCGGAAGAACTGATCCGTCAACTCAACCAGATATACGACGCCCTCATCCGGGAACTGCACCGCTACGGGGGCAGCGTCATCGGCTTTAGCGGGGATGGCTTGACTTGCTGGTTGGACGGGGATGACGGCCGTTGTGCTCTCGCCTGCGCCCAGGCCCTGCAAACTGCTATGTCTCCCTTCCAGAAAATCCTCACCCCCGGCGGCAGCCGCGTACCCCTCAGCCTCAAAGCAGCCATAACCGTAGGCACAGCCCGCCGTTTTCTGGTGGGGCAGCCCGACATCCAGCGCCTGGAAGTGTTGGCCGGCGCGACCCTGGCCCGGTTAGGCGCGGCCGAGAGTCTGGCCGGGAAAGGAGAGATTGTGGCCGGGGCCGAAGTGATGGCCTGGTTTGGCGGCCAACTGCCCATCCGGGAATGGCGGACGGCAGAAAATGGCGAACAGTTTGCCGTCTTAGACCGGGTGGACGTGACCGTTACCCCCACTCCCTGGCCGGAAGTACCGCCCATCAGCCCGGAAGTTGGCCGGGAGTGGCTGCTGCCGCCCGTGGCGGAGCGGTTGGAACGAGGTGAAGGGGAATTTTTGGCCCAGTTACGGCCGTCCGTGGCTCTGTTCCTCAAATTCAGCGGTATTGATTATGATTTGGATAATGAAGCCGGTTTGAAGCTGGACGCCTACATCCGTTGGGTGCAGCGCGTCCTGGCCCAATATCACGGCTACCTCTTGCAGCTAACCATTGGCGAAAAGGGGAGCTACATCTATGCCTCTTTTGGCGCGCCGCTGGCCCATGAAGAAGCGCCAGCCAGCGCCGTCGCTGCCGCGTTGGAACTGCAAAGCCCGCCGCGCGGCCTGCGCTTCGGCCAAAAAGCGCAAATCGGCATCAGCCAGGGGCTGGTGCGGATTGGGGCATATGGCGGCGTGATGCGCCGCACTTACGGGGCGCAGGGGAATGAGGTTAACGTGGCCGCCCGCCTGATGAGCCACGCCCAGCCGGGCCAGGTGATTGTGTCGCCGCAAATTGTGGAGGATACGGCTGCCCAATACAATTTCCACGTGTTGGGGCCGGTCTCGCTGAAAGGGGTAGCTAAACCGATGCCCCTATTTGCCGTGGAAGGGCGTAAAAGCAGCCAGGCCAGCGGTACACTGCGCGCCCTGTCTCGCCAGCCAATGGTAGGCCGGGAAGGGGAACGCGCCCTGCTGCGCCGAAATCTGCGGGCGCTGCGAGAAGAAGGCCGGGGCAGCGCCATCCTCATCGAAGGGGAGGCGGGTATTGGCAAATCACGTCTGGTGGCGGAACTGCTGGATGAGGCAAGGGCAGACGGGGTAACGGTGCTGCTGGGAGCCGGAATGGTCATTGAGCAGACGACAGCGTACCACGCCTGGCAGCCGGTGCTGCGCGACTTGTTGGGGTTAGAGGGTCTGGAGGACGGGGAAGCGATTTGGCAGCAGATTACGGCCGTCTTCACTGACGATCCACAAATGTTAGACCGGGCCGCCCTGCTCAACGACGTCCTGCCTCTGACTTTACCTGACTCAGAGACGACGCGACAGCTTTCCGGGGAACTGCGGGCCACCAATACGCGGGATTTGCTAGTGTATATTTTACGCCAAAGCGCGGCCGCTTTCCCCCATTTGCTGGTGATGGAAGATGCGCACTGGCTGGATTCAGCGTCGTGGGCTTTGCTGGAACAGGTACACCGGGAACTACCTTCCCTGATGCTGGTGGTAGCCACACGGCCGATGACAGATACGGCCGTACCCATCCCTCTGGAATACAACCGCCTGCGCCAGTCCCCTGATTTGCAGCTTATTTCTCTGGAACCCCTGCCGCCAACGGACGCCGAATCGCTGGTTTGCCAACGACTGGGGGTGACCAGCCTGCCGCGTCCGCTGGCCCGCCTGATTCGGGAACGGGCGGAAGGGCATCCCTTTTTCAGTGAGGAATTGGCCTTTGCCTTACGGGACAGGGGATTGATCAAGGTGGAAAACGGCCGTTGCCATCTCACCACCGATCCCCAGGCATTGCAAGCCCTCGATTTCCCGGACACCATTCAGCAGGTGATCACCAGTCGTATAGACCGGCTGACGCCCGGCCAGCAGTTAGCCCTGAAAATTGCCAGCGTCATTGGTCGCGTCTTCGCCCTGTATACTCTGGCAGCCATCCACCCGGTAGCCGCCGACAAACCACGCCTGCCCGTCTACCTGGATACACTGACCGACCTGGATATTACCAACGTGGAAGCGCCGGCCCCGGATAACGTCTACATTTTCAAGCATATCATCACGCAGGAAGTAGCGTACAACCTGCTGTTGTTCGCCCAACGCCGGGATTTACACAAGGCGGTGGCCCAATGGTATGAAAGGACATTTTACGCCGATTTAGCCGCCTATTACCCGGTTCTGGCGCACCATTGGCAGGCGGCGGAAGAGATGGACAAGGCGATTTATTACCTGCACATGGCGGGCGGGCGGGCGCTGCGCAGCGGCGTCTTTCAGGAAGCAGCCCGCTTTTTTACGCAGCTTCTGCAATTGTGCAGCCAGCCGGATTCGGTCTACACGCCGCTGGAGCGGGCGCATTGGGAGCGGCGGCTGGCGGAAGCGTATTGGGGGCTGGGGAATGCCCGCGAATGTATCCATCACGCCCGTCAGGTGCTGGCTTTGCTGGGCACGCCGGAACCGGAACGTAAAGCCCGCATTATTGCCGGTTACGGCTGGAATTTGCTGGCGCAGGGCGTTCATCTGCTCTGGCCCTCCCATTTTTTGGGGCGGCTGACCCCGACGGCTGAGCGGGTGGAGCGCAGTCACGCTTACCGGTTACTGTCGCAAAGCTACTTTTTCTACAATGAGTTCTGGCGCTGCTATTACACGGGGGGCATTTATATTAATCTGGAGGAGCAGATCAACGCGGCGTCGCCGGAACTGGCGGTGGCTTACGCCAATACGGGGATGGGGTTGGGTTTTGTGCGGCTGCATAAGGTGGCGGATTTGTACGGCCGTCGCGCTTTACAATTGGCAGAGCAGATTGATTCGGACGAGGCCAAAGCGACGGCGCTGGTGCGGCGGGCCATGTACACCACCGGGCGGGGCCGCTGGCAGGAATCGGCCGGCTTTTTGCAGGAAGCGGCAGCCATCAGCCAGCATATCGGGGATTGGCGCACGCTGGCAGATAGCTGGCAGATGTTGGGGTATCTGGCGTATTATCGGGGGAATTTCCGGCAGGCGGGGGAATTGGCCCGGCAGGAGTATGATCTGGCGCTGCGGCAGGGAAATTTGCAGCAGCAGGCATGGGCTTTGCATTTGCAGGCGTTGGTTAATGTACACAGCGGCAGTCTGGCGACGGCCGTCTCCCAATGGGAAGAAGCGGCAGCTTTGCATGAATGGGGGTTGGATCAGGCCTCCCATTTAGCCATTATGGGCGGGCTGAGTGTGGGCTATTTACGGCAGAAGCAGTGGGATCGGGCGCGGGATACGGCCGTCAGCCTGGCAGAACAGTTAGCCCACACCATCCCTTTTATGCTGTACCTGTACAATGCGTACAGCGCCCTGCCCCAGGTCTATCTGGCCCTGTGGCAGCAAGACATTTCCGCCGGGCAGACGCAATCGGCATGGAAAGAAGCAGCTCACGATGCGGTAGACCGCCTGCGGGTCTTTGCCCGTTCGTTTCCCCTTGCCGTGCCGCGTGCCTGGCTGTATGAAGGCCAGTATTATTGGTTAGCAGGCCAGAAAAAGCGGGCGCAAGAGGCGTGGCGGGAGTGCATCAGCCATGCCTTAACGTTGCAAATGCCCTATGAAGAAGCGCTGGCGCACGCAGAAATCGCCCGCCGCCTGCCGCCGTCTCATCCCACCCGCACAATTCATAGGGATACGGCCGTAAACATCTTGACCCGGCTGGAAGCCACCCGGGATTTGCACCGCTTACAGGAAAAAGGACAAACAGAATGAACCCAGCTACCATTACTTTAACCATCGCTATCATCAGTGAGGTGATTGCCACGACGGCGCTCAAGGCGACGGAGGGCTTTACCAAATGGCTGCCCAGTCTGGTCGTCGTTGCAGGATACGGGCTGTCGTTTTATATGCTGTCGCTGACGTTGAAATATATCCCTGTGGGGGTGGTTTACGCCATCTGGTCAGGTGTGGGGATTGTGCTGATTACGCTGCTGGGCTGGGCGGTGTATGACCAGAAGATTGATTTGGGCGCGGCTATTGGTATGGGGTTGATTATTGTGGGAGTGGCGGTGGTGAATTTGTTTTCGGATACGGCCGTGCATTGACAAGCAGGCAATATCTCACCCGACCATCTCCAACTCCTGCCAGCTAACCAGATTGCCATTACTCGTCTGCAATGAGGCGTCACCGCCATACACGACATAGCCGGGATTCTTTTGTCCGGTAAGCTGCTGCCAGTAGTTGATATTGCTAAAATAGCTGCCGGAGATCGTTTTTCCC
The DNA here is from genome assembly GCA_027054335.1 of Ardenticatenaceae bacterium. Classification (GTDB taxonomy): domain Bacteria; phylum Chloroflexota; class Anaerolineae; order Promineifilales; family Promineifilaceae; genus JAJRTP01. The sequence goes on along the minus strand of JALUPA010000351.1, from coordinate 6,332 downwards.
GCCTTGATTTCTACCGGGATCAACTTGTCGCCGTTGGGCAGCAAACAATCAATCTCCTTTCCCTGGCTGTCCCGCCAAAACCAGAGCCGCTGGCGTACCCCTTGATTCAGGTCGCGTTTGATAAATTCGTTGATGATTAAATTCTCAAACAAAGCCCCTTTCAAAAAATGAACATTAACTTGCTCCGCGTTGCGAATACCCAGGAGGGAACAGGCCAGGCCGGTGTCGTAAAAATACAATTTAGGCGATTTAACCAACCGCTTGCGAAAGTTTTTGTGATAGGGATAAAGCCGGTACACAATGTACGACGCTTCCAGAATGGACAGCCAGGCTTTGGCTGTATTGGGGCTGACGCCGGTATCGTTAGCCAGACTGGTATAGTTGAGAAGCTGCCCGGTGCGGCCGGCGCACAGTTGGACAAAGAGGATAAACGTGTTCAAGTCCGTTATATTCTGAATTTGCCGCACATCCCGTTCCACATATGTCTGAATGTACGCCGGATAAAAGTCGGTTGGGGCAATATCCCGGTCATAGATACGAGGATACTGCCCGGTAAAAAGCAGTTGTTCGTATTGTGCAAAAACAAACCCGCCATGCCGTAATTCCGGCATGGAGAAGGGTAATAAATGAAGAACCGCGCTTCTCCCGGCTAATGTTTGGCTGATTTGTTCCATTAACAAAAAGTTGGCCGAGCCGGTCAAGACAAACAGAGCCTCCCTGTCGTTGTCTACGATGGCTTGAATGTAAGAAAACAAGTCCGGCGCCCGCTGCACCTCATCCAAAATAGCGCCATGCGGGTAATTAGATAAAAATCCGCGCGGATCGGTCAGGGCAAACTGGCGTATGTCCGGCTCTTCTAACGAAACGTAGGGCAGTTCCGGGAAAACAGCTTTCACCAGGGTCGTCTTGCCGGACTGCCGCGGGCCAGTCAAGGCGATAACGGGGAATTTTCCAACCAATGACTGTATTTTGGGGGCTAACAAACGTGGAATCATGCAACGCTCCTTGTCTATCCAGCACCAGTATAGCGAAGTTTTTGCAAATATGCAATCGTATTGCATATTTGCAAGCTCTACCGGCTTAAAAAAGCAGGCGCAGCCCCAAAAACAGTAACAAAATCAGGACAATCTTGCGGAAGCGGTGGGGATCGAGACGGCCGCTGAGGAAAAAGCCGCCAATCAAGCCCAGAATGATGCCGGGAATAGCCCAGAGGAAATTCTGCCACACGGCCGTCGTATAATTACCGCTCACCCCGTGCACCACCAGCACCAGGAGCGTAATCGGGATGAAATACCCCTGGATATTTCCCTTGAACTCGTCCGGCGGCCAGCGGCGGCAGGAACCGTATATAATGACCGGCGGGCCACTGGTATTGTACGCTCCCCCCAGAATGCCGCCGATAAAGCCGAAGCCATACGCCCAGGCGCGGCCAGCCAATGGGGGCAGCCGCGGGCTGAAAAGGGCGTACAGGGCATACGCCAGAATAACCACACCCAAAATCGGCGTAATAATCGCCTCATCTACCTCGCGCAGAATGAATACGCCTAACGGAATGCCGATGACAGAGGAGATGATCAGCGGTTTGATGGCCTGGAACTGGACGGAACGCCAATATCGCCCCAGGATGATCAGTTCAGCGGCCGTAGCGATGAGGGCTACCAGCGGTGTGGCCGTCTTGATGCCGACAACGGCTACCAGCAAGGGCATGGCTACCAGCGCCAGACCAAATCCCACGGTGGCCTGGGTCAAAATAGCCAGAAAAACGATGAGCGTGACAATCATTTGCCATCCAGGTAAGTGACGCCGGTTAATTGTGCGGAAATCGGCCACAGTTTTACGGCCGTTTCCCTATCGTGTGACGCACCATTAGACCGCACCTTGACTGGATGCCCCCGCATTTCCCCCATCCCGTCGGGGCCGTAATAATCGCCGCCCTGCACGTCCGGCATGGCGGCCGCGTAAAGCGTAGGCAGCGCGCCCATAGCGGCGCTTTGGGCAAATACAACATTGGAAAAACGCATCACAATCGTTTGCAAACGCGAACCCGTTTTAGCCTGTAAATCGGTCGCGGCGTAGCCGGGATGCGCCGCCGCGCTGATTGTATTGGACCCGGCCGCCGCCAGCTGCCTTTGCAATTCGTAAGCAAAGAGCAAATTTGCCAGTTTGCTGGCGCCATACGCGCCCCATTTACTGTAATCCTGCTCGCCGTTCAGATTGTCAAAATCAATCTTGCCCCGTTTGTGCATATTGCTGCTGACGGTAACGACCCGTGATTCGTCTGTTTGCGTAATCAAGTCAATTAATCGGCCGGTCAGGGCAAAGTGGCCCAAATGGTTGACGCCAAACTGCATCTCAAAACCGTCGGCCGTTTGCCGGTAAGGGATAGCCATGACGCCCGCATTGTTGATGAGAACGTCCAGCCGGTCGTGGTTAGCCTGAAATTCACCGGTGAACTGGCGGATGCTGGTGAGGTCGGCCAGGTCTAAAAGCATCAACTCCAGAGAAGCGTCAGGGACTTGCCGGCGGATTTGGGCGACGGCCGTTTCCCCTCTCTCCCGACTGCGGCAAGCCATTACCACGTGCGCCCCCTTCCGCGCTAAAGCCAGACTGGTCTCATACCCCAGCCCGCTGTTCGCTCCCGTCACCACCACGACTTTGCCCGATTGATCCGGCATATCATCCGCCGTCCATTTGTTCCCTGTCACTATTTACTCCTTTGTAAGTACCACCGATAGGAAAATCACAGATTTTCCTATCGGTGGTCATTTTCATTTTCGGTTGACGCCTACCTGATGCCATTGGCGCACACCAAAGGGGGTCAAAACGTATCCCTGCAAATCGGGGCTGACGAGTACGGCCGTTAACCCATGACTAACAAACACCACCGGCGCATCCGCCACAATCCGCGCCTCAATCTCCGCATAGAGGGCCATGCGCTTGTCGGTATCCCGTTCCACCCGCGCTGCTTCCAGCATGGCGTCCACCTCCGGGTTACTGTAACCGCCAATATTTTGCGTCGAGCCGCTGTGGTAAAGAATATCCAGAAAATTTTGCGGATCGGGATAATCGGCGCACCAGCCGCTGCCAAAAAAGTGGCCCACATTTCCGGCGTAAAGTTCATCGTAATACTGGTACGGGTCAATCACCTCCGGCCGGATGGTCACGCCCAGATTTTCCTGCCACATGGTGATGACGGCCGTCACATAATCACTCACACTGCCATAGCCGCCTGTCGTATACGTCAGAACGGGAAATTGAGACATATCCGCATAGCCCGCTTCTGCCAATAGTTGCCGCGCCTTTTCCGGATTATAAGGATAGCCGCGATTGGGATTATTGGTGTAACCGGGCATACCAGGCGGCAAAGCGCCGGTAGCCGGCAAAGCGTCGCCGCCCGAAAAGGTGTTGATCAGCCGTTCCTTGTCCAGGGCATAATTAAACGCCTGCCGCACCCGCACATCATCAAGAGGGGCCAGCCGATTATTCAGGCCAATGGTAGACGTACAAAAAGAAACAGTTGTGTGTAACTGTTCATGCAGCGGATTATTTGGGTCCTGCATCCGTTCCAGATTGGCCCCGCCCACGCCCACCAAGTCAATTTTACCCTGCTCATACAAAGAAAGCGCCAGCCCCGGCCCTAAATCATAAGAAACAAAGCCCACTTTGGCCGGTTCCAGATAATACGCCTCGTTGCGCTCCAGGATGATTTGCTCGTCATCCTGCCAGACGGCCAGGCGGAAAGGGCCGGTTCCGTTGGGGTTGTGTTCCCAATCCGGGTCGGCCACGTTGTTTTTATCCACCACGTAAGCTACAGGGTAAGCCAGCTTTTGCAAAAAGTAAACGACTGGTTCACGCAAGGTCACTTCCAGCGTGTAATCATCCAAAGCGCGCAAGCCGCTGATGTGGTCAGCCTGCCCGCTGTTCCTCTCGGTCACGCCGCCCACGTCCCCCAGGTAGGTGAGAACGGTGTCGGAACCGGTGGCGGGGTCGGCGGCGCGTTCCCACGAATAGATAACGTCGGCGGCCGTAACGGGACGGCCGTCGTGAAACAGAGCATTTTTGCGCAGATAGAAGGTGTAGATACGGCCGTCGTCACTTACCTCCCAACCGGCTGCCAACTCCGGCTGCACCTGCATATCGCTGTCTATGGCCGTCAGGCCGCTGAAAATGTGCCCCAACGGGCTGTCCGGGCCGCCCAGCGTTTGGGCCGGGTCCATGGTGCGCGGTTGATGGCCCATTAAATAAATCGTATCTTCGCTCGGACTGGTTTCGGCTGGGGTAAGCGCGCCAGTGAATAGTTGGCAGCTAAGGAGAAACAGGGTGCTTACTAACAGAATGACCAGGTGACGGGGCGACACGGTGACAAGGTGAGGGTATGTGGAGGGAGTGGCTGTTTTCATGGGGTAATTTTGGCGTTTGTAAGGCGATTTGGCAAATTGCCTTACGGCTCCCGGCGTTCCTTGCGCCTTGCCTTGTGGCTGAAGATGAAGCCAATGAGGAAAAGGGGGATGAGGCCCAGGCCGCAAACGCCGGTGGACGTTTGGGCGGGTGGATTGGCAAGGGGCACGGCCGTAGCCGCCGCAGCTGCCGGAGTAGGCACAGTTTGGGGTACACCCTGCGGTTCCAACGTGGGGATATTGGCCGCCAGAACGAGTGTAGGCGTCGGTGGAATGGCGCGGGGCGGCAGCCCCATCTGCGCCCGCCAGGCCAGCTCCAGACCGTCCACGTTAAAACCGTACACCTGCTCCAGCGCGGCGTCGTACTCCTCTCCCTGGGCTAAAAGCTGGAGCAAGGCTTGCATCTTTTCCGGGCCATACTCGCTTAACATAAAGTCAACCACACTATAACTCTGGGCGTAAGCAATACCGGCGGCGGTGTCGTGCGCCGGAAAAGCCCCATTGAGGCTGCGCAGCGGTTCAAAGCTGTTGTCGGCTACGGCCGCAGCCAACTCCCGCAAAAGATCCGTCTGGTCGCCTTCGGCGTAAACGGCCAGCCCCTCGTTCAGCCAGGTCGGGCGGCTGCCGCCGATACAGCTACGGCCGTACTGCCCCACCACCAAATGGGCCAATTCGTGCCGCACTGTAGGCGCCCCCCAGCTTTCGGCAATGCTGGGCGGCACGCCGATGAGGATAACGTTGTACTCGCTGAAGGCCACCCCGCCGGCCCAATCCTGAATGTACAGCACCGCGTCCCGCATATCAGCCGAATCACCGTAGATGAACAACTGGGCCGGTTGATCCAGGGTGATGCCCATGTCGTTTTCCAGCGTTTGCAGGCCGGAAACGGCCGCCTCCAGCAAAAGCGGCCCCACCTCTTCTCCCTCGTACCAGTGCAGAGTGATTTTGCCCTCCTGCAAGGTGCGCCAGTTGAACCGGTCATCACTGAAGGTGAGTTCCTGGCGCGGTGTGGTAATCGTCTGGCCGTCGGCGGTGGTCAGCGTCCATTCCCACCACATTTTGGCCCCTGGCGGCGGGTTGCCGGAACGCACCATCTCCCACGTCCACTCGGCGCGGTTGCCGTCCAGTTCTACCGGCACGCTGGCAGCGGCCGGCAGGCAGCTAATCTGCTCCACAGCGTAAGTCAGTTCGGCGTCCACCACGTTGTTGCCCTCGGCCAGTTCCAGCGTAAAGGTAACGGATTGGGGGTAGTCGGGCACGGCCGTATTGCTGACGACAACCGGTTGGGCCTGAACAGCGGTAACTGGCAAAAAAAGCAAGAGGAAAAGAAATATTGCATATTGCGTATTGCGTATGGGTGAAACAATACGCAATACGCCATACGCAATAAAAACCAATGTGTTTTTGAATTTTAGCATCGTCACCATACCGTCTCGTCAAGCTGTCAATCCTGCCAACTAGCTACAATTATGCGTCAAGATGCCAGTATCACGCAAAAAACAGCGGCGCGGCAACGCTGCCCAGAGGCGCAAACTCTGCAGAATGATCAAAAGCTAAACAATATGGAACTCAATAACGGCCGTATCCCCCAAAAACCGAGACATCACCGCCTCGTGCGCCTCCCAACTGCCGTGCGCCTGCCAGATACAAATCATCTGATCCCCTTGCTTGGCCACCGTTTGATCATTCAACGTCAGGCCGGCCTGGGAAAACAGGGCATTCAACGCCTCATATTTCGCCTCGTCAAGCACACAGGTTGCCTGATAAGTATACGTTTTACGGGCATTGGTCAACGCCGCCAACCGGGGGATGCCCCATAAAACGGCAAAGACCAGGGCTGTCGCCGCCGCCACAAACAAATACAGCCCCAGGCCAATCCCCATCCCCAACGCGGCTACCACCCAGATAGAAGCGGCCGTCGTCAGCCCCATAATC
>JALUPA010000350.1 GCA_027054335.1 Ardenticatenaceae bacterium | reverse complement strand
ACATTTTCTTATGATGGCATGGCAGACGGTATGGAGTGGGCCTGGGTCTGGCGTCGTGACGGTGAAGTTGTGGAAGGCGGCAACGAGTTATGGAAATATGGTTCTGATGGCCCCGGTTATGTCTACTTCAATCCGGAAGAAGGGTTCCAGGCTGGCGACTATTCCCTGGAAGTATGGGTGAACGGCGAACTGATGACTCGCTCGACCCTTACCATGACAGGTACGGCTTTGTCCGCAGGCAATTAAGCGGAAAACAGCTTAAATTCAGGCAACTGTGGAACCGGCGTAATGCCGGTTTTTTGTTGTTAGCGGACCAACCGCCGACGGCCGTACTCCAGCACCCGCCGCAACTCCGCCAACCGGAACAAATAACACAACCCTACATAAATAACCCCGCCGGCCAAAGGGCCAAGAAGCAGTTGCAGAACAATGTGTGTGTCGGCCAACATGCGGGAAATCAGAATGATTGCCCCGGCCATACCCACCCCGGCCAACCCCATGCGCCAGAAGCCGTTGATCAAGGAACGGCCGTCAATCCCTCCAATCTTGCGCCGCAGCAGCCACAGCAGCAGACCCGCTTCCAGAAAATTGGAGATGCTGAAACCCAGCGCCACCCCGCCCAATCCAGGCAATCCCAGCGACGGGAACACCGCCTGACTGAGCCAGACACTCAACCCCCACATAAAAAGAATCTGTGCCGCCCCCGCCAGCACCGGCGTCCACGTATCCTTCAAAGCGTAAAACGTGCGGGCTGTTACTTCCAGCGCCATCAGGGGAATAAGGGCCAGTGCGTAAAAGAACAGGGCATTGGTTGCCAACTGCGTCGCCTCCGCGTCAAACATCCCCCGCTCAAACAATATCGTGATGATTTGCCCACCTAAAATCATAAAAATAACCGCAGCGGGCAAGCCCAAAAAGACCAACAGCCGTAGTGAATCCACCAAAATCTGGCGTATTTCCTCGTAGGCGGAACGAGCGGCCAGCGCGGCCATAGTGGGAAAAGCGGCAATACCCAGCGCCTGCCCAATAATCCCCTGGGGCAAAATGATCAGGCGGAAGGCGGTGTTCAGAGCCACCAGACTGCCCCATACCAGGGAGTTGGTCAGCAGAGTAATGATGATCAGGTTGATCTGGCTGAACGACAGCCCCAAAACGCGCGGGGCCATCAACCTGAGAACCTGAATCACACCGGGGTCGTTTATTTTGAAGGATGGCGTGTAACGGGCTTGTTTTATCTTCAGCCCCGGCAGTTGGATGAGCAGATGGCCTAATGCTCCGGCTACCGTACCGACGGCAAAGCCCACGGCCGTTAACGGCCGTCCCGCGGCCAACCAGACAACCCCGCCCAGAATAATCCCCAGATTGTAAATAGAAGGAGCCAGCGCCGGTAAGAAAAAATGCTGCCGCGCATTCAACGTGGCCATAATCACGCTGCTCGCCCCAAAAATGATGGTGGATAGCAGCATAATCCGCATCAACAGAACCGTCAACGGCAGCAATGCCGGATTGTCCGCCACCTTCGCCTCGGCCAAAAAGAGAATCAAATCGTCGGCAAAAACCATGGCGAGCAAGGCCAAAATGGTTACGGCCGTCAAAATAAGATTGAGAACGCGGGAAAACAACAACCAGCCACCCCGCTCATCCCCTCGCTCAAAATAGGCGGCAAACGTGGGAATAAAAGCCGCCCCCACTGCGCCCCCCGCTACAATCAGGAAGACCGTTTCCGGGATGCGGTTGGCAATCTCAAACGCTTCCGCTTCCAGTGTGCCCGCCCCCAGCGTGGGACGGACAAACATCAACCGCCCCAGCCCGATAACCCGGCTGAGTAGAACCAGCACACTTACCAGCCCAGCCGCCATAAATACCTGGCGGCGGTTACTGGCTACGGCCGTTTCCGGCACAGCATCATTTTCAACATCAGGGTTCTCATTGGACATGGGGCAGAATTATACTGGAAAAAACAAAACGGGCTGGCTAATTAGCCAGCCCGGAATTTTTGTGGAGAGTCAGGAACGCCGAAACCTGACTCTCGTTAAAAGGAGGAGAAGAAGAAGAGATTTTTTACCCTTCGCCAACTATTCTACTGCAAAGCAGCGGCAGAGTCTGTACGCCGCGCCTACGCCGCACCTACGCAAAACCTACGCTAGTGATAAATTTCACATGATGCGTGATGCGTGATGCATGATGCGTAAAAATATATCACGCATCACGCATCACGCAATTAGTTGGGTATTCCCCTATCCGGCGTTAAAATTCACCCCTATGAGCCATCTTAACCGGTATCACACCCTGCTCTTTATGCTCTTCTGCCTGATGGTAGCGGCCACGCTGCGCATCCCGGAGTTGGCGGACATCCCGCCGGGGGTACATTTTGATGAGGCAGCTAACGGGGTCTTGTCAGCGGAGATTGGTTTGGCGGGAAAACGGCCGTTATTCATCAGCAGCTACACCGGTAAAGAAGTCCTCTTCTTCTACCTGGCCGGGGGAATGATGCGTCTGCTGGGGCAGTCTGTCTTTACTTTGCGCCTGACGGCCGCTTTTGTGGGCATCATCACCGTGGCCGCCACCTACTGGCTGGGGATGGAGATTTTTCGGGATCGGCGTATTGCTCTCATGGCTGCTGCTTTACTGGCCATCAGCTTCTGGCATATCCTGCTCAGCCGCTTGGGGTTTCGGGCTATCACCCAACCTCTGTGGCAGGCGTTGGCCGTGGCGGCGCTGTTGCGCGGCCTGCACCGTAATCGCTGGCCCTGGCTTGTGTTTGCCGGCGCGGGTACGGGATTGACCGCTTATACCTATCTGGCAGCGCGGCTGTTCCCCGTTTTGCTGCTGGTGGGCTGGCTGCCGGTGCTGCTGAACCGGCCGGCGTGGCGGCGCTGGCGGCAGTTGCTTTTGTTCGGCGGGGCGGCGCTGGCGGTAGCCTCGCCTCTCCTCTTTTACTTTTACACCCATCCCGACGCTTTTTGGGTGCGGATTTCTCAAGTAGCCCCCGGCGAGACCGGCTTGAGCCTGGGCGAAAGTTTTTTGCGCTCGCTGGAGATGTTCTTTTTAGTTGGCGATCCTTACGTGCGCTTTAATTTACCGGGACGGCCGTTATTCGATTTCTTCTGGGGTGGACTGCTCCTGGTGGGTTGGATTATTCTCATCTGGCGTTTGTACCAACATTGGCAGCAGCTACCGGATTGGCAAAAAAGCGGCCTGGTCAGCCTCATCCTGGCCCCCCTCATCATGCTCCTGCCCACCGCATTAGCCGTCAACGAGATTGTCCCCAGCAATTTACGCGCCATCGGCCTTATCCCTTTTGTTTTTTACCTGCCGGCCGTTGGCCTGATGATCTTTGTAGACGATCTGCGTAAACGCTTTCCCAAATTTGAATTGACCTGGACGATTTTTGCCATTGCGGTGCTGGCTTTGATAGCCGGCGGGTTGTACGTACAGCGCGTCTACTTTGATACCTGGGCAGAGATGACACAGACATTTTTCGAGACAGACGGGGACATGACGGCCGTAGCCGATTTCCTCGATAATTATGACACCGCCGACAAAACCATCTTCCTGGCCTCTCTGCATTACCGCCATCCCACTTTGGCTTTTCTCAGTGAGCAATACGGAGACATTAAATGGTTGCCCCACAGCGAGGCCGTCGTCTTTCCGGCGCGGGGAACCGGTCTGTACATCTACCCGTATAAAAGTCCGTTGCCTCCCTGGGCGCGCCGCTACTTTGAAAGAGCTAAACTGTTGCCCGCGCAGACGGCCGTCAACGACATCCCTGCTTACGAAGCTTACCTTTTGCGGCAACCCCCGGAACTGACTATGAACCAGACGGCAAACGCCAATTTTGGTAACGTCATCACTTTGCTGGGTTTCGATTTGCTGGAAGCGGGGCAAAGCGGCGGAACTATCCCCCTGCTGCTTTATTGGCAGGTGCAGCAAGCGCCGGGACAGGATTACACACCATTTGTCCATTTGGAAGATGAATGGGGTCAACGCTGGGGGCAGACAGAGACGTTTGCTTATCCCGGTTCGCAATGGGAGCGGGGTGATTTGATTGTGCAGCGGGTAGAAGTTCCCGTGCCGTCGGGTGCGCCGCCGGGTGCGTACCGGCTACGGACGGGTATCTTTTTGCCCGAAACGGGGGAACGACTGCCGCGTCTGGACGAAGACGGCCGTTACGCCGGGGACTCATACCTGATGGAGCCGGTCGGCGTGGCAGCCGGCCCACCGCCCCACCCCCTGCCCCAACCG
>JALUPA010000349.1 GCA_027054335.1 Ardenticatenaceae bacterium | reverse complement strand
TGGAAGTGTGGTTAAACAGCGAAGATGAAACCAGTCTGGAACAGGGCATGGATGAGCTGGGCGACCGTCTGGCGCAGGCCCGCGAGAAGGCCGGCAAGGTTCAGGAGTTTGACGAAAAGCTGTTTGGCGATGATTTTACCGCATGAACGAACTGGAAACATTTGTCACAGGCTATATGGAACAGGCAGGCGGCCTGGTAGAACAAGCCGGTTACGGCATATATGAGGTTTTGCTGCCGGACGAAGCGGCGGAACGCTGGCACACGGCCGCCTACCAACAGATTGCTTTTACGGCCGTGCCAGAAGAAAACGTAACTCGCCTGGGCTATAACCACCCGCTGGTGGAACAGATAGCGGCCGAAGCCCGCGCCCAGACCGCTTCCACACAGGCGTATATCAACGAGCTGCGTCTGGACAAAAAGGAACTGGACAAACTGGCCGCCAGCGGTTGGGTCATAGCCAACGGCCGCGTCCGGCCCAAACGCCGGGCTGCCATAGCCCGCGCCCGCAGCGCCTACGTGCGCTTTAACTTCAAGGCAGCCCTGCTCAGCGACGAAAAGGAGGAACGGCTTGTCTCCGCGCTGCTGGATGCGCATACCGGCTGTCCGGCGGCTGACGCAGCCTTCATCGAAAACAGAGCCACAGCTGCCGCTCCGGACACCGTTTTGCGATCCCTCCCCGTCGCACCCCTGCGCTGGCAGCCCGGCAGCGGCCGCCCCCCGCAGAACCCGCTCGACCAGCGTGTCCTGGAAGCGCTGCTGGATCGGGCCAAAACGGCCGTTCTCCAGGAGATGTCCGGCCGTCTTGACCGCTTGCAAAGCCGGATGAACCGCTTTCGGGAACTGGACGAAGCGCGTTTGACAGAATATTATGACGAACTGGAGCGAGACCTGCAAACGCGCCTGAGCCGGGCCGTCGGCAGCCGCCGCGACAGCCTGGCCGACAAACTGGAAACCGTCAAAACAGAACGAGCGCGCAAACTGGACAACATTGCCGAGCGATACCGGGTGCGGCTTGATCTGACGCTGCTGAATCTGAAAGTTATCTGGCAGCCCAAACTGCTCCTGCCGGTCAGCGTGGAAAGCCGCGCCGTTAAAACCAACGCATACACCGTTTGGGACCCGCTGCGGCATCAACTGGAACCGCTGATCTGCGCTGTATGCGGGCAGCCAATCCGCCAACGTGCCTGGCTGTGCCACAATGGCCACCTGGCCCACGAAGAATGCCTGGCGCCCGGCTGCGTGGACTGCAAGCGCGTTTTTTGCCGGCAGTGCGCGGACGAAGTAGGCGAATGCGCCGTATGCCATCAACCGCTGTGCCGTTTCAGCCGCATCGCCTGCCCCGAATGCGGCCGGGGAACCTGCCAGGCGCATCAGGGCATGTGTCACGCCGACGAAGGCAAACCGGTTGACCTGACAGCCCAAAGCGAAGCGCCGCCGCCCGAACCGGAAGCCAAACCGCAAATGAAACCGGCGGTCCAACCCCAAACGAAACCGGCAGCCAAACCGCCCCGGCGCGCCGCCAAAAAATCTCCGCCGCCCCGGAAAAGAAAACCGGCCGTCAAACGGCCGCAAATGCCCAAAGGCGTTCCCAGGCCGCAGCGGATTGAGGTGGTGGTCAGCAGCGAAGCCGTAGCCGCCTTTGTGCTGGCCTCCCGCGAGCGGCAAATTGCCGTGCGGATTTGGGAACTGGACCCGGAAAGCGGCATTCTGATTAGCTGCGAATGCGAAAAGAAGACGGCGTGCCAGGCTGACGGTATGATTATGCGGCCGTCTGATCTGCTGACAATTAAAGATCAGCTTTGGCAGGAAATTACCAGTTTCCGTCAGGAGTACGGGCTGCCGCCCAAAAAAATGAAATTCAACCGGCTGCTTTTACCCGGCCAACCGCCGTCTCCCATGCGCTCATTCCGGCTGTTTGGTCTATGGCAGGATGAAGCCACGCTGGTCGAAGCCCGCGCGGGCTTCGACCGTGCTTACTGGTAACGAATAGACCACAAATGACAACTGCTTCCATCATCATCCCCCACATGAACGGCAAGGATTTGCTGCGAGACTGCCTGGACGCTTTACGCCGCCAGACGCTTGACGACTTTGAGGTGTTCATTGTGGACAACGGCTCGACGGACGGCTCGCAGGATTTTGTGCGGAGGCATTACCCGGAGGTGCGGCTGATTGAGTTGGGGCGTAATTACGGCTTTACCGGCGCGTGTAACCGGGGCTGGGAAGCGTCGCAAGGAGAGTACGTCATCCTGCTGAACAATGACACGGAAGCAGACCCGCGCTGGCTGGAGGAAGTGGTTGGCGCGTTCCGGCGGCATCTCCAGGCCGGCATTATCGCCAGCAAGATGCTGCTGTTCGATGAGCGGGATCGCTTCCACACGGCCGGGGATTTTTACCGCGTGGACGGTATTCCGGGCAACCGGGGCGTCTGGCAGAAGGACACAGGGCAATATAATAAGGAAGAGCGCGTCTTCAGCGCCTGCGGCGGCGCGGCGGCGTACCGGCGGGTGATGCTGGAGGAGATTGGTTTCCTGGACGACGATTTTTTCTTTTCCTGCGAGGACGTGGACATGGGCTGGCGGGCCAATCTGGCGGGGTGGCAGACAATTTACACACCTACGGCCGTCGTCTACCACAAACTCAAGGCAACGGGGGGCAGCGTGACGGGCAGTTATTACGACGGCCGTAACTTCCTCTACCTCATCTGGAAAGATTACCCCGGCGACCTGCTGCGGCAAAACTGGCGATCCATCCTCAAGGCCCAACTGCGCATCACCGGCGACGCCCTACGCGCCTGGCGCGGCGCAGCCGCCCGCGCCCGTCTGCGCGGCCAATTAGCCGGGTTACTGGGTATCTGCAAAATGTGGCCCAAACGCAAACAACTCCGGGCAATCCGCCGTGTTGACAACGATTCCCTTACGGCCGTATTAACCCCGGTTGACGATCCTGCCACAGATGGGTAACATTCCTGCCTTACAGAGCAAACTTAAAACAGTAATTGGTAATTGGCAATGACCAGCTGCCAATTACCAATTGTCAATTACCAGATGGAAGAACCAAACGAGATGACCACACCCTACCTGTCCGTCATCATTCCTGCCTATAACGAAGAAAAACGCATCGGCAAGACGCTGGATGCGGTTTACGCTTACCTGTCCGCCCAATCCTACACTTGGGAACTGCTCATCGTCCTGGATGGCGTTACGGACAACACATTGAGTGTAATCGAGACATTTGCTGCCGACAAAGAAGGTATCCGCTGGATTGATCGCCAGGAGAACATGGGCAAAGGGTACACCGTGCGCCAGGGAATGCTGGCAGCCCGCGGCCAAATCCGTCTCTTTACTGACGCCGACAACTCCACCGATATGTCTCACTTTGACAAAATGAAACCGTTATTTGACCAGGGCGCTGCTGTGGTTATCGCCTCACGGGATCACAAAGACGCGCCGGACGCCCAACAAGTGCTGCCCCAACCTCTTTTCAAACGGCTGTTGGGAAACGCCGGGAATCTGGTGGTGCAGGCGGTAGCCGTGCCCGGCATCTGGGACACACAATGCGGCTTCAAAGCTTTTCGTACTCTGGCTGCCGAAGAAATTTTTTCCGTCGCCCTCATCAATGGCTGGGGGTTTGACATGGAGGCCCTGGCGCTGGCCCGTCATTTTGGCTATAAAGTGGAGATCATCGGTGCGTACTGGGTAGACGAGCCGAATACGCACGTACAAACACTGGATTATTTCCGCTCTCTCGGTGAAGCGTTCAAGGTACGCTGGAATTTACTGACGCGGGTATATGAACGACCGTCAACCAACCCCGAAACCCACCCCTCCGAAGTACAGCCCAAAATATAACAGACAAATAATGCCCAACTGTGCTAAAATTGAAAAAGATACAGGCAGACAATGCGGCGTGGGATACGCTTCTGGCAATAGATGAAAGCCAAATTTTGCTGGAAAAACTGGCAAGCGAGGCTCTGGCAGAACATCGAGCAGGCAAAACAAAACCAATCGCTTTTAACAATGAGGGGCAAATTACGCCAGGATGAAATCGGTCGCAACCTCGCAATTCTGAAAACAATACAAAATATTACCCGAAGACGTACAGCGTCAAGCCGACAGAGCTTACAAATTATGGCAGATCAACCCTTACGCTCACGGTTTGTATTTCAAGGGGGTAAGCAAGCGACAACCAATATACTCTGTTCGTATCGGGGGGGTATCGCGCGCTTGGATTGCTTGAACAGGG
>JALUPA010000348.1 GCA_027054335.1 Ardenticatenaceae bacterium | reverse complement strand
TGGTGTGATGAAGGCTATTTCTACGCGGAATGACGAGCCGGAAAGGGCGTCACGGCCGTTTGACCGGGAGCGAGACGGCTTTATCGTCAGCGAAGGGGCCGCTATTTTGGTTCTGGAAGAATTAGAGCATGCCCAGGTGCGGGGAGCCACGATTTACGGAGAACTGCTGGGGTATGGGGCCAGCGCCGATGCCTTCCACATCTCCATGCCCGCAGCAGACGGGGCCGGAGCCAGGCAGGCCATGCAGGCCGCCCTAGAAGACGCCAGACTGGAACCGGAGCAAATCCAGTATATTAACGCGCATGGTACCAGCACCCCTCTAAACGATAAGAGCGAAACGGCCGCTATTAAATCGCTCTTTGGTGAGCGGGCGTATAATCTGCCCATCAGTTCCACCAAATCCATGCACGGGCATTTGTTGGGGGCCGCTGGTGCGTTGGAAGCTATTCTTTGTCTGAAAACTATTGAGGCGGGTATTCTGCCTCCTACGATCAATTACGAAAATCCAGACCCGGCCTGCGATCTGGATTATGTGCCCAATGAGGCGCGGGCTGTTGACATTGATGTTGTTATGTCAAATAGCTTTGGCCTGGGCGGGCATAATGCGGTGATTGTTTTGGGGAGATGGGGGGAATGAATACAACGAATTAGGGAACAAACGAATCAGATTTGTAGGGCGATTTTGTAAATTGCCCAGGAACGATTTTGCAAAATCGTTCGACAGCTTCAGTTGCCGACTTTTTTGTTTGGCTGCATTCCGGCTTCGACGTGGGGAAAGATGAGCCAGGCGAGCATGAAGCCAAAGAGTGCGCCGGTGAGGACGCGCAGGAATGGGGGGCTTTCTCGCAAAGGGAAGATGGCAGCAATGGTAGCCTGGAAACCCTGGGGGTCGCCACCGTTGAGGGGGATGCCGTAGTAGCCAAATAGCTGGCTGAAACCGTCCAGGGCAATCGGCCCCATACCGATGAGAATGAAGAGAATGATGGGCAACGGCCGTATCCTGTACCGCTTCCGCAGCAACGCATAAATCAAACCGCCAAGCAACACAAAGCCGTAAATCGCCAAATCCCGCTCACACAAGGCCGTCTTGTAGCCCATCTGCTCATTGCCCACAAAGCGGCGGGCTGCCAGGAAAAATCTGGCCCAGTTTTCCGGCGGGGCGT
>JALUPA010000347.1 GCA_027054335.1 Ardenticatenaceae bacterium | reverse complement strand
AAGCATCACGCCCAGGATAAAGATGAGCGGCGCAAATGGGACACGCGGATTGCTGTAGACCGGGCTGTCCGGCGAGCCTAGCGGCGTTGCCAACAAGAAGTAGCTGACAGCTTGAATGGCAAAACCGACGCTGATTATGAGCCACGTCACCGAAGTGCGACGCACTGAGCCAGCCCTGACCGATTTCTCTTCAACAGCCATTGTATCGGAAAGCGGTAGGATAGGAAACATTTTCATGAACAGGATGAAGAGCAGCGCCCCCAAAGCTAGGAGACCCACAATGACGCTGTATTCGCCCCACGTTGGACTGTAAGAGCCGGTAGAATAGGGCAGCAGGCTGCCATGTGTTTGGGATGGGACAACAAGGAGAAAACGTTCGCCGATGGCGGCTACATTGACCATCACCCCGCTCAGAACAAGGAGAGATAGGCGATACTTCTTGCTCACGAATTGGTAGGTTAGCAGGGCTAATGGGATAACCAGGAAGGCTACCGACACCCAAAAGACAGGGGCGTACTCGCCTGTGAGCAGGGCATCAGATATCCGTACCTCTGCTGCAGGGGCTGCGTAAGCATAAGTTAGCCTTTCCACCAATATAAAGTACAGATAAACGGCCGTCATGCCCATTAGGAAGTTACCCAACTGTTTGAAGACATCCATGTTGATTTTGTCCTCAAGCTTTAGCGCTCGCCGGATAATGGCTGCCAGAATGATAAGGTGACCAAATCCTGCCACACCAGCCATAGCTATAAATTCTGGCGATTGCACGGCGCCAAACCAACCAGGCCGGCCAACTTGCAGGCCAAAGATAAACCCCAAAGTGGAGTTATCGGCAATCATCAAGAACAGGATGGCAACAGCTAACCAAAAGCTGACCTTATAGCGCCGTTTCCGTTCGGGGGGGGTGTCCCGGTAGCCGGCCGCCCACCAACGGTAGAAGCCTTGCAGCCGCCCTGGTTGTTGGGCCATGATAGCAGCATCTTGCCGGCCTTCCAGGTAAAGATAAACCAGACTACCGAATAAGTAGCCGGAAATAACCAGGGTGAAAGTACCAAAGAAAGGCGACCCCGGACGGGCGTAGCGGAGGAGGTTCACGATCGCCCGCCCTGGCTGGCCTACATCCGCGATGATACTGAAAGCAGCCAGGAGCAGCGCGATTAATGTCAGGACTTCAGCCATACGAGCCACCGGTTTGAGGTGTGTTAGGTTAAACAATCGGACCAAGGCCGCGATGGCGATTCCAGCGAAGCTCACACCGATAAAGTACATGACGAAGGTGATGTACAATCCCCAGGTCGCGCCTCCCATCGTCCCTAAATCACGCATCCCGGTGACAACCTTCCCATAAACGAGTTGTTGGGAGTAGCCATAGATACCCAGGCCGGTGAGAACCAACAGGACGACAATGAGCGAAATCCAGCCGCCGTTGAGACGGCCGATACCAAAAGGTGGTCCTTCCAGTCGTTGTGTTGTCATCGTTCTACCCTCACTTTAATCTCTTCAATTTGACGGGTACCGGCGTCAGGCGGGTGGCCGCCCAGGTAATGAACGCGCGGTTCCGTACCCGCGTCTTCCAACAGGCGGAAGGACGCTCTTTGTTGCAACAGTTTAGAAACGTCACTGTTGGGATCATCCAGATCGCCAAAGTGAATCGCGTGCGTGGGGCAAATATCGGCGCAAGCCGGTAATAGCCCCTTCTCTAAACGGTGGACGCAGAAGGTGCATTTTTCCACAACGCCCTTGTTTTGCCCGCCGCCGGCCGTGCGCCGTTCTTCCGGCCCATAAGCCAGCGCCAGGTCCGGGTTGGCGTAGGGTACATTTGCTCCGTTCAAGAACGCGTCATCCCAATCCAGGTATTGATTCTCCGCCGGCTCCTTCCAGTTGAAGTAGTTGACGCCGTAAGGGCAGGCGACTTCGCAGTAGCGGCAGCCGATGCAGCGTTCCCAGTCGGTGGCGGTGAGGCCGTCCAGCCGCTTGAAACGGGCGCCTACCGGGCACACCTTTACACAGGGCGCGTTGTCGCAGTGCATACAGGGGCGGGGCATAAACCAGATGCGGGAGTTAGGAAACTCCCCTTCCTCAAAGCGGAAGACATTCATCCAGAAATTAGCCTGGGGGGTATTATTTTCTACTTTGCAGGCCACCATACAGGCGCGGCAGCCGGTGCATTTATCCAGGTCAATGACCATGCCATATCTTGCCATGATTTACCTCCTCCTTAAGCCTTTGTCACTTTGACCTTCACCAGGAAGGTTTGATCGGCCGTGTTCGTTACATACCCTTCACCGGTGAAGAATAAGCTGTTGGGCGTTGGCCCCTGGCCGTCAATCCAGGAGTGCTTAACGTATTCGCCAAAGTGATGGGGCATGGATACCATGTCCGGCCGGATACTTTCGCGGTAAGAGACGAATACTTTCACCCGGCGCGTCTCACCCGTCACTGCGTTGTGCGACTCTACCCAAACTTCGTCACCATCCTCAATACCCTTAGCCTGGGCCGTTTTAGGATTGATCTCCATGAACGGTATAGGGGCTATTTCCACCATTAGGGGGAGAGGGGTGCGGGACTGCTTAAACTCAATATATTTGTGGCTGCTCATGTAGAGATCATATTCTGCCGGAGAACGGTCCAGGGTGAGCGGCCGCCAGGTGGGCAAAGGCGTGTAATCCTGCCAGTAAATCTCATTTACGCCCAGCGCCTGCATCTCCTCCCGGTAGCGCAGCAAGGATTCGCCATACAGCCGGTGCGGGTAAACGCCGTTGAATACCGGGTCGGTAGCGTAACCGTAATATTTCTTGGCCGAAACCGGCCCTTTAATGTAGGTTCCTTCGTTTTCAAAATATTCGATGCCTTCTGCAATGCCCTGCGCCTTGGCCCATCTGTCGAAGATGTGCCGCACGGCCGGTTTTTCGTCCAGCGGTAAGGCAAATTCCCCTTCCAGTTTGAGCGCCTGGTTAACTTGATCCAGGTAGCCGCCCTCGCCATAAAGGAGACCGGCCTTTTCGGTCAAGTCCAGGTAGATTTCGATGTCGCCCCGGCTTTCCCCCAGCGGCTCCATGGGCGGTACGCGCATGGCGACGGCGTCAATGTATTGGTCGGTGGCGTTCAGCGGCCCTTCGTATTTCTCCATGGTCGCCGCCGGTAAGACGACGTCGGCAAAGTAGTCGGCCGTGCGTGAAAGCCAGGGATCAATGGCGGCTACAAATTTGAACTTGCTGTACGCTTGCATGAATACGTCTCGATCCGGGAAGGAACCCAGCGGATTGACGTGGTGCAGGATCATCACTTCCGGCACGTAGTCCACGCCATACTTCTCCGGCTCCAGCATCACCTTGGCAGCAATGCCGGGCAGGGCGCTGTTAATGGGGTAGAATTTGCTGTTCTTGAGGTAGATGTTGGTCTCTTCCTTGATGGAGATTTCGTCCAACTTCTTCCAGTTCTTGTACTCCTTCCAGGTAAAATCTACGGATTGGCCGCCAACGGCGCCGACAGCGCCCAGCAACATGGTGACCATAGTCATGGCTCGCAATGCCTGGAAGCCGAGTTCCTGCTGCGCCATGTGGTAAGCCATGACGGCTACGGGGCGGTAGGGCAGGGTCATGCCATCTACTTCAATGGTGCTGCCGATCATGGCATTTTCGCCCAGTTCGCGGGCGACTTTACGGATGGCCTCTGCTTCCAGACCGCAAATTTCGGCAGCCCATTCTGGCGTGGCGTCGGCAATATGCTCCTTGAAGAGGGTGAAAGCGGTTTTGACGTTGACGCCGTCTATGGTGAATTCCCTTTCCAGAGCCGGATCAATGTCTTCAGCGTCGTGGGGTACGGCCGTGCCGCTTTTCTCATCCCACACCAGCGGTTTGCCTACTTCTTCTTCCCCTTCAGGTTCAGCGCGCAAGAAGTAGCCATCCTCTTTGACCAGAAAGGGGGAGTTGGTGTACTTTTTCATGTAGGGCCAATCCACCGTGCCTTGTTTGATGATGGCGCGGCAGAGCGCCAGGGCCAAAGCCAGGTCAGTTCCCGGCCGGATGGGCAGCCATTCGTCAGCGAAGTGGGCGGCACTGCGCAGCCGGGGATCAATAGCCACAACCTTAATCCCCCGTTCTCTCGCTTTAACAAGCTGTTGCGGCCAGGTGAGCCAGCAAAACTTGTTGCCGCCGGCGTTGGTGATATTCCAACCCCAGGACAACAGATAACGGGTGTGACGAAAATCGGGGTGCATGACGCCATGCAGGCCAATGGTGTACTCCA
>JALUPA010000346.1 GCA_027054335.1 Ardenticatenaceae bacterium | reverse complement strand
GGGGTATCTACCCCAGCCTGGATCAAGCCATAGCTGCGGCTAAGGCTGCCTTCCAACGCCTCAACCAAATGCCGCTGGAAATTCGCAAGCATATGGTGGGCCACATGCGCCGGGCCGGCCGGGAATACGCCACCGTTCTGGCGGAAATGGCTTACAGTGAAACCGGCATGGGCCGCGTGGAAGATAAAGTTCTGAAAAACATCCTCAACGCGGACAAAACCCTCGGCCCGGAAGATTTGGCAACGGCCGCCTGGAGCGGCGATCATGGCCTGACTATCACCGAATGGGCGCCGTGGGGTGTAATTGGAGCGCTGACCCCCAGCACCAATCCCACCAGTACTGTCATCTCTAACGCCATCGCCATGGTCTCCGCCGGAAATGCCGTCGTCTTTGGAGCGCATCCCGGCGCCAAAGGAGCCAGCAACCACACCATCCAAATTCTCAATCAAGCCATCCAAAAAGCGGGCGGGCCGCCGGATTTGTTGACCGGCACGACCCATCCCACCATCGAATCAGCCACGGCGTTAATGCAGCACAAAGATATTCGCCTGTTGACAGTGACGGGGGGCGCGGCTGTGGTAAAAGCAGCCATGCGCAGCGGTAAGCGGGCTGTGTGCGCCGGGCCGGGCAATCCGCCCGTGGTGGTGGACGAAACGGCCGATATTGAACAGGCTGGACGGGATATTGTCATCGGCGGTTCATTTGACAACAATATCGTCTGCACCACAGAAAAAGAAACGTTTGCCGTGGCGGCCATTCACGACGAGTTGATTCAGGTGATGACGCGCCACGGGGCATTGAAATTGAATAGCTGGCAATTTGAGCGGTTGTGGAAAGCGGTAACGGTAAAAGACAGAGGCCCGCGCCAATACGCGGATATGAACAAGGCCTTTATCGGCCAGAATGCCAGTGTGCTCCTGGCAGAAATCGGCATTTCGGCCGGGCCGGAAGTGCGGCAAATTGTCGTGGAAGTGGATCAAAATCACCCGGCAGTCTGGTCGGAGCAAATGATGCCGATTATGCCGGTAGTAAAGGTAGCCAATGCAGATGAGGCGATTGATTTGGCGGTGGAAGCAGAACATGGTTTTCGCCATACGGCCGTCATGCACTCCAAAAACCTGGATAACCTAAGCCGCATGGCGCGGGAAATTGATTGCAGCATTTTTGTCAAAAACGGGCCGTGCCTGGCCGGATTGGGCTACGGCGGCGAAGGATTCTGCTCCTTCACCATTGCCAGCCCCACCGGTGAAGGTATTACCCGGCCGCGTAGTTTTAGTCGCTTACGGCGCTGTGTATTGGTTGATTCTTTCCGTATTGTATAATAGATTGGAGCAGACCTGACAGGTTTGGGAAACCTGTTAGGTCTTTGGAGAACGTAACGTTATGGCAGGTGGCTTTGGAGCACGCACCCTCATCAATCTGGATTTATTTACAGATGCGTATCGAGTGACAGGCAAAGCCAAAGTAGGCGCCGGCGGTATTCATGCTGAATTGGCTAACCCGAATACAAAGTATCTGGATATCCAGGAGGCCTATATTTCCCGCATTCATGATCCGGGCAATATTATTGCCAGCTACAAGACAGCTGCTTTTCGCAAAGACAATATTAACTTCATCCTGCTACAAGACCGGCGGGAAGGTATAGCGGTAGGCACGTCTCACGGCCGTTCCATATTTACCCGCGGCCGGCCCATTCCTGTTTTTATTACCGTCCCCTCTTTTGAGATTGTAGGTGAGGTCATACATGACGGCAAACCGTTTGTACGGGAAATCATTGTCCAATCCGTGGGCAATTTTCAATCCGTCTTTGCCGCCAAAGCCTCCGCCTCACAGCGACCGGACATTTCTTACAGCGGCGACCTCATTCTGGTACACAAAGATCGGATCGGCGTATTTTGTCTGGATACGCATAAAAAATAAGCCTCGATTTGTATTCAGGTGACAGTCACTTAAAAAGTGACTGTCACCTCTGGGAGAACAATACGTGGCGCGTATTTATGTAATTGATGATGACGAACAATTACTAAAAATGGTCGGGCTGATGTTAGAGCGTGGCGGTCATGCTGTGACGCTGTTCAGCGACCCGGTGGAAGGTCTGGAACGAGTCAAAGAAGACAAACCTGATCTGCTCGTTTTGGACGTAATGATGCCTAACCTGAGCGGCCACGATGTAGCTCGCGATATTCGGGAGACAGACGGTATTGAAAATTTGCCTATCCTGGTACTCACCGCCCGTTCCCAGGAAATCGACCGTACCACGGCTATTCAAAGCGGCGCTGACGACTATATGAGCAAACCTGTCACTTCCCAGGAATTGATGGAACGGGTGGATAAGTTGTTAACTAAAAAAGGCGGCCAAATGTCCCCGGAACAAGGGCTGGTTATTACGGTGTTTGGTCTGCGGGGCGGCACAGGGCGGACAACGGTCGCTGTCAATCTGGCAGCCGCCTTGCGCCGGGTCAGCCAGCATGAGGTATGTCTGGTGGATTTATCCCCCTCCGGCGGGCAGGCGGTGATGCACATGCGGCTGCAAACCCGTTCTTCCTGGCTCGATTTGCCGGAGCTGCATGAGATGAATTGGGATGCGTTAAAAGACCGGCTTATTATTCATCCGTCTGGTTTACGGGTTTTGAGCGCACCGGTAAAGCCCCAAGCGCCAGACGCTCTATCTGGGGAAAAAACGAACAAAATACTGGATTTATTGCGTCGCCATATGGCTTTCACAGTGGTGGATGCCCCTGGCGTTCTGACGCCATCGTTTATGGCTGCGGTAACGGCCGCAGAAATGAGTATTCATTTGCTGACGCCGGAAGTGGTGGCGGTGCAAACGGCCGTTAAACTCAACCGTGTCCTGGTCAAACAAGGTATCAAAGTTAAACGCAAAACACACATCCTGAATCAGGTGACGCCGGAAGCCCAACTGCCGGCGACGGCCGTAGAACGGGGCCTGAATAACCGCGTCGCCTTCAGCATCGGCTTTGACCCCAACCAATCCCGCGCTATGGCCCAAGGCGTCCCCCTGGCCCTCACCTCGGCCAAAACAGCCCTGCCCACCATCACCCACCGTATGGCCGAAGTAATCTGGCAGCGCGTCACGGCCGACCAGTAATCATGGATTTCCCCGCCCTGGCTCTCCTGGAATTTAGCAGCATAGCTGCCGGCATTGAGGCCGGTGACGCGATGGTGAAGAAAGCGCCAGTGGCCCGTATCCAATCGGGCACGGTGCAACCGGGGCATTATCTGGTGCTGGTGGCGGGCGACGTGGCTGCGGTGGAAGAAGCGGTAGGCGCAGGGGAAGAAACGGGCCGGGCCAGTTTGCGGGACACGCTATTTTTGCCCAATGTGCATTCTGACGTGGTGCGGGCAATTGCTGGAGAACGGCCGTCGGCCCGCGAAGACGCTTTGGGGGTGATAGAAACCCATACCGTCGCCAGCGCCATCCTGGCCGCCGACGCCGGGGTAAAGGGGGCGGAAGTAACCCTGCTGCAAGTTCGTCTGGCGGATGGGCTGGGGGGCAAAGGGCTGGTTTTCTTCAACGGCCTGGTGGCGGACGTGGAAGCGGCGGTGGAGATTGGCACGGCCGTCAGCCAACAACATCTGCTGCGCCACGTAGTCATCCCCCAACTGCACGGGGAAATGTGGGACAATGTGAATAGTTACGGCCGTTTCGGCCAACATTTTAATTGGGAAGCTGCCTGATGCAATTAGCCCGCGTGATTGGAACCGTCGTCGCCACCCGTAAATATGAAGGGCTGGAAGGGATCAAATTCCTGATAGTCCAACCCCTGACCAAGCAACAGGAACCGAAAGGCAAACCGGTCGTCGCCGCTGACGCCACCGCCCAGGCAGGGCCGGATGAACTGGTCTTCATCGTGGGCAGCCGGGAAGCCGCCCAGGCTATGCCCATCACCTTCGTCCCGGTGGATCACGCTATTGTGGGTATTGTGGATGAGGTGGAGATTGAGTAGGACAAGTTTGCAAACTTGTCCTACAGCTAATAACTGCCAGGAATCACCAATGTTTGCCCCACGTAAACGGTGTAAGGGGCGCCAATATTATTGGCTGCGGCGACGGCCTGCCAGGGCACTCCATATTTGATAGAAATGCTATACATGGTTTCTCCCGACTGCACAACGTGGCTGAAATTGGGCTGAGGGCCAGGCTGTTTCGCAGGGATTTTGAGAACCTGCCCTACATAAATCTGGTTGGGGTTGGTGATGCCGTTCGCTTCGGCAATTTGCACCCAACTGAT
>JALUPA010000345.1 GCA_027054335.1 Ardenticatenaceae bacterium | reverse complement strand
CGTTCCAGCCGCTCCCAGGTAATCTCCCCCAGGCAGCGAATCGCCAACCCCGGCCCCGGAAACGGCTGCCGCCACACAATACTGTCCGGCAGACCCAATGCCGTCCCCACCCGACGTACCTCATCCTTAAACAGCTCCTTCAGCGGCTCTACCAACTCAAAATCCATATCCTCCGGCAGGCCGCCCACATTGTGATGGGTCTTGATGACGTGGGCGTCCTTCTTCCCCTTGCCCGCGCTTTCAATCACGTCCGGGTAAATCGTCCCCTGCGCCAGAAAATCAATCTGCCCCAGTTTGACCGCTTCCCGCTCAAAGATGCGCACAAATTTTTCCCCGATGATGCGCCGCTTCTCTTCCGGATCGGTCACCCCTTGCAGCGCTTCCAGGTATTCCTCTATGGCGTTGACGGCTACCAGGCGCATCCCCTGTTCCCGCTCAAAGGTCTCCACCACTTGCCGCGCTTCCCCCTGGCGCAACAAGCCGTGATCTACAAAAACAGAGGTCAACTGCTCGCCAATCGCCCGGTGGATAAGCGCTGCGGCCACGGCCGAATCTACCCCGCCGCTAAGACCAAGAACGACACGGCCGTTACCCACCTGTTCCCGAATCGCTGCCACCTGCTCATCAATAAAATTGGCCGGCGTCCAGTCCGGGACGCAGCCGCACACGTCCACCACAAAATTACGCAGCAGCGTCTTCCCCTGCGGCGTATGGGCCACCTCCGGGTGAAACTGCACCGCATAATACCCTCGCGCTTCATCTGCCGCCGCCGCATAAGGCGAATTGTCCGTATGGGCCAACGGCCGGAAACCGGACGGCAACGTTTCCACCTTATCCCCGTGGCTCATCCAGACCTGGGAGAGATTGGCGATTGGAGATTGGAGATTGGCAGCCGCTTGCGGCAAATTTCCAATCTCCGATCTCCAATCTCGAAAAAACACACTTTCCCCATCATCCACCCGTAAAGCGGCCGGGCCATATTCCCGCCGGGCGCTGGGTGCCACGTTGCCTCCCAGCCGGTGGAGCAAAATCTGCATTCCGTAACAAATGCCCAGCACCGGCCGCCCGCTACCCAGCACGTAATCCGGCAGCGTAGGCGCAGCCGCCTCATACACACTATTCGGCCCGCCACTGAGAATAAAGCCACACGGCCGTAACGCCAACACCTCTTCTGCCGGGGCTGACCAGGGGAGCAAAACGCTGTACACATTGGCTTCCCGCACTCGCCGGGCAATCAACTGGGCGTATTGAGAGCCGTAATCAAGAATAATGATGGTGTTGTGTTTCATGGTAATTGGTAATTGGTAATTGGAGATTGGAGATTGGTAATTGGTAATTACTAATTACCCAATCTCTAATCTCCCAAAATAATTTTGCCGTCACTCATATCCACAATCATGGCGCAGGCATAGATGGGTACATCCCAGTGGGCCAGCACCTCCCGGCCGCCTTCAAACGTCTTTTCCACCACGGCCGCAATACCCACCAATGTCGCCCCGGCATTGCGCACAATCCGGCCCAACGCATCAATCGTGCGCCCCGACGCCAGGAAGTCATCTACAATTAATATGCGATCCCCAGCCGTCAAAAATTCCGGTGACACCATCAGCGACACCTCATTTCCTTTCGTGTGACTGGGCGCTGCCTCAACGTACACCGGCTCCATCATCGTAATCGGCTTACGCTTGCGTGCATACACCACCGGCAAATTACCCAGCGCCTTCCCCGTCATCGCCGCCGGAATCAGACCACTGACCTCGGCCGTCAGCACCCGCGTCGGCTGCGTATGGGTAAATTGAGCGGCAATATCTTCCCCAACCGCCTCCATCAACAAGGCGTCAATCTGGTGATTCAAAAAACTGTCAATCTTCAGAATTCCCCGCCCCAAATTTTTCCCTTCACTTAAAATTCTCTGATTTAATGTATCCATCGCCCTTTTTCCATTGCCAAACGGCCGTTATCCTATATGATCGGTAAACAGTAATCGGTGAACAGTTTACCGATTATCGGCAATTGATTACCGATTACCGAATTATCCCTTAAAAATCACCGCTCAACCACTCCGTTTTCGGTTGTGCATTCTTTCACAAATAGCTTGACGGGGTATAGGCTCTATCTTATAATCACACAAAGCGTTCAAAAATAATTGAAAGTTGTGAACAGGACAACATTATGTTAAATAATACATTAGCCTACGGCCTCGAAGCCGTAGAAAATCAACTCCAATCCATCGTAGACAGTGACGTACAACTGCTGGCCGACGCCGGACTGCATATCATCTCCTCCGGCGGTAAGCGATTACGGCCGCAACTGGCTATTCTGGCCTACCTGGCTGCCGGCGGGCAGGATTTAGACGTGGTAATTCCGGCCGCGGCGGCCGTAGAAATGGTACACACCGCCACCCTGGTACACGACGACATCAACGACCACAGCCTGCTGCGCCGCGGCAAAATCACCGTCCACGCCAAATGGGGTCGCACCTTTGCCCTGCTGGCCGGCGACTACCTGTTCACCAAAGTATATGAACTGATGGCCGCCTACCCGCCCGAATACAACGGCATCATGGCCACAGCCTGCATTCGCCTGGTGGAAGGGGAAACAATGCAGGCGGAAGCGGCCAAAGCGGGCGTGATGGACCGGGAAACGTACAAAACCATCATCAGCCGCAAAACGGCCAGCTTGTTTGAAGCCGGAGCGCGTATGGGTTCCATGCTGGCCGACGCCGATGAAAACACCATTGAGGCGCTGGCTGATTACGCTTACAACCTGGGCCTCACCTTCCAGATTGTAGACGACATTCTGGACATTATTGGCGATCCGGAAGAGATGGGCAAACCGGTGGGGGCTGACATTGCCCAACATCGGGGCGTGATGGCCGTGCAGGATGGGGTGCTGGAGGAAGTGGTGGCGGTTACGGCCGTAGCCGAAGCCGACGATCCCCTGGCCCAAATGATGGCCCGCCTGCGCGAATCCGGCGCTGTAGAAGTAGCCCGCCGGCAAGCCGAAGAAATGGCCCAGCGCGCTCACGCCGCCCTGACCGCTATTCCCGAATCAGAAGCCCGCCAGGAAATGGTGGCGCTGATTGACATGGTGCTAAACCGACAGAAATAGTACCCCCCGCCAATCTATGCTAAAATGGCGGCATGAGTACCCTCAACCCCAACATCCCCACGGCCGAACTGTCCCGATTGATGAGTACGGCCGTCACCCAACTCAAAACCTACCAACTGCAATGGCTCACGGCCCCGCTGCTCCTGCGCGTCATTCTGGATGATCCCAAATGCGCTGCCGGACAGATTTTGCAGCGACTCCAGGCCAAACGCAGCCTTAACCTGGACGATTTGACGCGGCGGGTAGAGATGATGGCCCACACCAACAAAGGGCGTAACGCTAAATTCTACTTCACCGACGATTTCGGCAAAGAGACCCTCCTCTCCGACGAAATGCTGGTGGTGCTGGACGAAGGGTTAAGCATCGCCCAATCCCGCGACGAATTGAAGGCGGGCAGCGGCCACGTTCTGGCGGCGATGGCCCTGACCCCCACCGTCAGCACCTACGGCGTTCTGCAAAGAGTAGGCGTCACCGGCAACATGGTGTTGGAACTGCTGGACAACGTAACCCAGGAAGGCGCAGCCCTCCTGCGGGATTACGTGGCGGAAGCGCAGCAGGGCGAGTTGACCGCCTGGTACGAGCGCGCCGATCTTTTGCGCCAACTGGCCGCCCTACTGGCCCTGGCCAACGGCCCCAACGTTATCCTCACCGGGCCAGAAGGGGCAGGCAAGCGCACCCTGGTCTACAGCCTGGCCCAGCAAATCGCCGAAGGGGACACACTGTCGCAGGTGCGTTCCGTAGTGGAAATCAACGAGACAGCCCTGCTGGAAAACCCGCTGGCGGCGATGCGTGCCGGGATGCGCCGGGCCAGCGGCGGTATCCTCCTGGTGCCCCGGGTTGAGCGGTTTTTTGCCGGAAAACTGCGCGCTCCCTTCCCGGAACAGGTCAACCGGGAACTGCAAAAGGCCATTCTCAGTGAGACACAAATGGTTATCGGCACGACAACGCCGGGAGCGTATGAAGCGTTGGCCCAGCAGGCGATCATCCGCCAGCACAGCAACCGGCTGGACGTGCCCGCCGCCAGCGTCAAGGAAACGGTGGCCATACTCAACTTCCACAAGCAACGCTGGGAACAGGAGTATGAAGTGGCTATCCGCCTGGAAGCGCTGGAAACGGCCGCCACCGTGGCTCACCAATACGTCCA
>JALUPA010000344.1 GCA_027054335.1 Ardenticatenaceae bacterium | reverse complement strand
CACCAGCAGGTCGTACAACCCTTCATCAACCTCTTCGATGATGTCAATATTGCCCGTTTCAAACCAGATGGTATACAGTTCGCGCAAGGTGCTGTCATCCGTGCGCCAGGCCGCGTCGGTAACGCCGCGCAGCGTATCCACGGGGATGGCCTGCCGCCACGCCTGCATGTTGCCCTTGAAGCTGGCTACCCACGGCCCCCAATCGGGGAAAAAGTCGGGCTGAAGCATATCGGGCGAAACCTGATTGCCCTTAAGCATCACCTTGTAGATGACGCGGGTGTACCCTTGCAGCACATCCTTGGCCTCCTGCAAACCGTTGCGCACCGCCATTTCCCGAATGATGGTCACTAACCCGCCGGGGTTGTTCTGGCGCGGGCAACGCACGCAGGAGAAGCATTGGGCGCAGTTCCAGATGTCCTCCACCAAAATTTCGTAGAAGCGTTCCACGTCCTCCCGCGCCATCGCCTGGGCAATCACCCGCGGGCTGTAATCGTAGAACCGCGCCGAGGGACAGGCAGATACGCAAATGCCGCACTCATAACAGCCATAAAGATATTCCGGATACCGCGGATCGGCCTTTGTTTCCAGAAAAAGCCGTTCTTTTTCCTCATACGGCACATCCGGATATTTATTGGTTACTTTTCCCAGTGTCCATTCTGCCAAGTTACACCTCCGTTTCAGTGTTCAGTGTTCAGTGTTCAGTTTACAGTAATTACTCTACTGAATACTGACCACTATTCACTGAACACTGTTCAATTGCGGCTACCAATTCATCCCGCCGGGGCACACCGGTAAAGCGCCGCTCGCCAACAAAGATGGTGGGGACAGTCAATATTTGTTCTGCTTTGGCAATTTCCCGGCCTTTGGCGCTGCCCAGGCTGATGATGCGTAAGGCCACGTCAGGCCGTTCCTCCGCCACTTCCTGCGCCAGGCGGATGGCCTGGGGGCAGGTGGCGCAAGTGGGATGGGTAAATACGCGCAGGGAAATCACGCCGGTAGTTCGTATCCTTCACAGTGTACGCAGTCGTCCAGGTTATTTTGGGCCATGAATTGTTCGTAGGCAGTTACGGCCGTATCTCCCGTCACCAGTTCAACCAAATCAGCTTCCAAATCAGCCGCTTCCAACCGCACAATCCAGCCTTTACCGTAAGGACTGCGGTTTATCAA
>JALUPA010000343.1 GCA_027054335.1 Ardenticatenaceae bacterium | reverse complement strand
GTCGCGTCGGGCATCTACGGCTGCACCAAAGACAATCTTCTGGAACAGGCTGGCGTCAATCAGGCCGGAGCAGGAAAAGGTGGCCAGCAGGCCGCCGGGGCGCAGCAGGCGCAGCGCCAGCCAGTTCAAATCCTTGTAACCCCGCGCTGCCCGTTTTTCATCCCGACGGCCGTGCGCAAATTTGGGCGGATCAAGCACAATCACGTCAAACTGCCGCCCCGCGTCCCGGTAATCGCGCAAAATTTCAAAGGCGTCTCCAGCCAGGTATTCGTCCTGCGGCCGGGTCAGGCCGTTCAGCGCCGCGTTCCGTTCCGCCTGCTCCAGGGCGGGGATGGAGCTGTCAATGTGCGTTACTTGCGCCGCGCCCCCGGCCGCCGCGTACAGACCAAAGCCGCCGGTGTAGGCGAAGACGTTGAGCATTTCTTGTCCGGCGACGAAGCGGGGCTGCCCCAGGAGGGCGCGGTTTTCCCGCTGATCCAGGTAGAAGCCGGTTTTGTGGCCGCCCAGCAAGTCTACGCCAAATTGCAGCTTGTTTTCCCGAATGACGAGGGTGGGGGGCGGCCGTTCTCCCCAACACACTTGCACCACTTTGGATAATCCCTCTTTCTTCCGCACGGCCGCGTCCGAGCGTTCCCCAATTCCTGCCGGTTGCTGCAAATCGGTCAGCAGTTGGATAAACAGTTCTTTGCGCCGGTCAATCCCCAGCGTCAGGCATTGCATGACCAGAAAATTGCTGTACTTGTCTACGATGAGGCCGGGCAGCCCGTCCGCTTCGGCGTTGACCAGGCGGTAGGCGGTGGTTTCTGGCTCCAGGGCGAGTAGTTTACGGCCGTTAATAGCCCGTTCCAGTTTGCGCCGCCAGAAGGCGTCGTCAATCGGCTCATTTTCGTCCCAACTGAGGATACGGGCCTGGATTTGGGAGCGGGGATTGTAGTAGGCGGTGGCCTGGAAACGGCCGTGGCTGTCCACCACCGTCACCAAATCGCCCGGCGACACATCTCCTTCGATGCGGGCAATCGCCCCGGAAAATATCCAGGGGTGCCGGTTACGCACTGGTTTTTCTCGTTTGGGCTTGAGATGGAGTACGGCCGTCATACGGAACGGTGCTGAGATTCGGTGTTGGGCGAATCGGTAATCAGTTCCAGCGCGTGGGGCAGGACGGGCAGCAGCACGTCCAGATTTTCCCGCACCGCTTTGGGGCTGCCCGGCAGGTTGATGATGAGCGTTTGTCCCCGGATACCGGCGACGGCGCGGGAAAGCATGGCGTGGCGTGTAATTTTCAGGCTTTCCGCCCGCATCGCTTCCGCAATACCTGGGGTTTCCCGTTCAATCACTTGCTTGGTCGCTTCCGGGGTGACGTCTCGCGGGGCAAAACCGGTACCGCCGCTGGTTAAAATCAAATTCACCCCGGCGTCGCACCATTGGATGAGGGTGGCAGCAATTGTTCCCAACTCATCCGGCACAATGGCTTGATGCGTTACAGGCCAGGGCGTTTTGTCCGCCATGATTTGGGCAATAAGCGGGCCGCTGCGGTCTTCGTATTCGCCCCGCGCGCCGCGGTCACTGATGGTGAGGATGCCGATGTTCATGACGACGAAATTTGCTCGATTAGCGCCATCCAGTCTTCATTCAGGCCGCTGTCAGTGACGCCGTAGTAGATGTGGATGTCGCCGTTGTCCCGCAGGGCCAGGTCGTACCAGGTATTGTCATCTTTTTTGCGGGTATCCAGGAGGGCGATCTTGCCGTGCCATTTAATCTCATCCGCTTTAGGCTGGCCGGATTCTACCTGGGTGATGGCGTAATGCCACAGCTTGCGGGCAGAAGAGCGGGTGACGTTTTTGATCAGATTGCCGTTGCGTAGGTCGCGGACGGTGTGGTAGGTGGTGCCTTTGCGCTTTTCGCTGCTGACGATTTCTACACCAGTACGGGGCGGCTTTATTTTCTGGCCAGATCGTTTGCCTCTTTTGACGGGGGTAGGCGTAACGGCCGTCTGCTCTGGCAGAGGCAAGGGTACGTGAATTGGTTCCGCTACGTCATGGCTCAAACCGCGTTCCACCAGACGTACAATTTCATCCCGCACAGCTAGGCTGCTTTCCGTTTCGTCGCGTACGTAAAATTTGTTATCGTCAATGGCGTAGGGTAAATCCTGACCTGGCTGTACAGTGATGCGGATGACCTGGACGCCTTTGGAGGGCAGGGTGTCTACGTGGATTTCCGGTTCGGGGGTAATGCGGTTGGTTACGGCCGTATACAAATTGTCCACCGCCTTTTTTGGTTCGCGCACGCCGGTTGGTTTTTCTTTGGGGTTGGCCGAAACACCGACGTAAATAGCTCCGCCGTTGGTATTAGCCATGGCGCAGATGTCTTGCAACACTCTGTCCAAATGGCCGCCTCGTTTGGCCAGGGAGGTGTGGAAAGATTGCACCAGGGAAGGGCCTTCTTCCCGCGCCAGTTGCACAAAATCTATGGGATTGGCCGGGCCGCGATACGGCCGTGTCAGCGACAGATCATTACTTTGCAAAACCGCCTTCAGCGCTTCAAAACTCACTTCCGGCAGCAAAATTTCCGTAATCCGGTCGCCTACGCCCAGATTTTTGGGATTATTTGGGTTCTTTAGCAAACTGTGGGCATCAGACCCTTGAATGCAGCGCATGGGGCGTGGATATTCCGGCTTGGAGCCATCGAAAAAGCGGCGGGTCGTGTAACGGCCGCGTTTCTCCAAGTCTGTCACTTCCAGAGCGTGCAGATACGGGTCTTGCGTATAGGCAATGCGGGTTTGCCCGCCAAAATCCAAGCCACGCATGGCTACCCCGTGATTGGAATTGGCGTGCGCCGCAATGACAATACCGCCGGCGTCATTGATCACCCGGTACGCCGTCAGCACGTCCGACGTGGCCCCTACGTTGGGGTTGCCCTGATGCAGTGATTCCGGCGGTACGCGCAGGGTGAGTAGTAAATGTTCCAGCAGGCTGACCGGTGTTTCCGAAGGGAAAATGCCCAAAATGTGAAAGCCAAATGTGGCCGTAAACTCAAAACCGGGCAGCACCAGAATCTTGGACAGCAGACGGCGGTATTCATCTAACTGTCGTTTTTCACCCGTTTCCATCCGGCCCAGCTCTTCCAGCCAGAGCAGGCGTTCAATTTCCTTTTTCATGGCCGAAAAGCCGGCTACTGTGTTGTGGTCGGTAAAGGCAATAATGTCCAAACCGCGCACTTCGGCCTGGCGTAAGATGGCCAGATAGCTGATGTCGGGGTCTTGGTAATCGTAGGAGCCGGGTGTATGTAAATGTAAATCCATGCGCCGCCATTGGCGGGAGGCTTTTTTGCTTTTTTTCTTTCGTGGTTTATTAGCCAATAGTTCCGTCCTGTGTAAGGAGTTGATTTAATAAATCCGTTAAATCATTGGGTAGATAAGGTTTGAGTAAAAATTTTTGCGCGCCTAATTTTAGGGCGTCGGTCTCGCGCCGGTAATCGCCGGATGTCATAATGACAATGGTGTCCGAAGGGGCGTCTGTTTCTCCCTGGCGAATGGCGTAGAGTAAATGCAGGCCATTCGCCCCCCGCGCCAGGTTACAATCAATGACAAAGGCGTCAGAATCGGGGGCAGCGGCCGTTTTGGCCTGCGCGATGTCGTAGCAAGGGGTGACATTGTAGCCTTCCATTTCTAACAACATTTTGATTAGCTCGGTGTTGGTTGGGTCGTCATCAACGACAATTATGTTGGTCATTTTCCCGCAAGTTTTTAGTATTTAATCTCGCAACTTGTACCGGCACGGTAAGAAACCGCAGTTACCTAATCGTTGCCCAGAGAAGCGATGCCGCGGACGACGCCTATGATGGCAATTGTTGTTCCCAGGAGATCGGTCGGTCGGATTTCGGGCGTTTGATGACCATTTTTCTCGGCTGAACGAACCAGCATAAGGGCTGTGAGCAAGCCAATGACGACGCCACTCACACCGCCGACTATAAGGACTTTCTTTTTCCAGTTTTCAAATTCTATTTCATCCATCAGGTTCACTCCGAATTATCAAATTTTTGAGTTGTGCGAGCCACGATTCTACGTAGGCCAGTAAGGCATTGATTTTAATGATGAGGTCGGCGATGTTTTTAGAAAATTTATTGATGTATGGTATCGGTTTATCTATTAAGCTGTCAATTTGCCAGAGAAGGATACGAATGTAGCCATATTTCTTGAGGGCGGAGTCTGGTTGCTGCCGCCAATATTTTCTGTAGGCGAAGCCAGCCCCGAAAATACCTGCCAGGATGAGGGCGAAGAAGAATGTGACTACCAGTAAAAATATAATGACCAGGATGTCAGCTACAGCGGAGAGGAAGGGGCGGGTTTGTTCGGTGGCGGGCCAGATTGCCAGATAGAGAAGAAAAATTGACAGGATAAGGATGATGCCGGACAGAATGCTCAAGGGTAATATGACGTATAGGCGAGTGAAACGACGCCAATAAGCGGCCCGTTCTATCTGGGCGGGGGCGGGCTGGTAAGCAGCAAATCCGGTGGGTTCGGGTTCGCGGTAAGCGTAGGTGTAGGAGTAGGGGGTGGTAGGGGGCACGGCCGTATTTCGGACTGCTTCTTTATCTGGCGGCGGCGAGCCATTCTTCGTGCCTAAATCTGGCGTAGTCATGTCTGAATTGTATCACATCTGCCTTGAGCGTACAGGTAACGTTACTCACGGGGTTTCTCTTGATGATGTAGGGCGATGTGGCAAATTGCCTTACTTTTATTGGCAGCCGCTGCCAATGGGTAAGGGTGCGCCGGTGGCTGGATCGGTGCATTGGCAGAAGCTGGTGTTTGGGTTGTTTTCACCTTCCCAAAGGTAGTAGAGGACGGTGGTTTGGCGACAGGATTTGTTACGCAAGGACGGCCGTACCCATTCCATCCCTATACCATCCGCTTCTTCTTCCTGTACCAGGAAAAAGCGCACGTGGAGGTTTTCGCCACCCAGTTGAAGCTGGCCCCGGCCGGCCAGGGTAAAAGCAAAGGCAGGAAAGAGGATGAGCGGCAGCCAGATAAGAATGAAGACAATATAGCCCAGCCGCCGCAGCCAACGTTTACTCGTCGCCATTCATCGCCTTTACGTACATTTCGCTGGTGTATTCCTTGACCATGCGCTGGGCGCTGAAGTAGGGGGCGTTGGAGCGGATACTTTCCCGCATCACTTCCACCCAGCCGCGGGGTACCCCGTCTCTATCCCGGCTGTAGTAGAGGGGCACAATTTCATCTTCCAGAATCTGGTAGATGGTATTGGCGTCAAAATCATCCTGGGCTGCTTCGTTTTCAAATTCACGGCCGTCGCCCACAACCCAGCCATTGGCCCCATTATACCCTTCTACCCACCAGCCATCCAGCACGCTGAAGTTAGGCACGCCGTTCAGGGCCGCTTTCATGCCGCTGGTACCGCTGGCTTCACGGGGGCGACGGGGGGTATTCAGCCATACGTCCACACCCTGGGTCAGGTAGCGGGCCATGTGCATGTTGTAATCTTCCACAAAAGCGATACGGCCGCCCAGTTGGTTATGTTTCGACAGATTGTAGATTTCCTGGATGAGCGCCTTGCCCGGTTCGTCGGCGGGGTGCGCTTTGCCGGCAAAAATGATTTGTACGGGGCGATGGGTGTCTAGCAGAATACGTTGCAAACGGGGCAAATCACGGAAGATGAGGGTGGCCCGTTTATAGGTGGCGAAGCGGCGGGCAAAACCGATGGTGAGTGTTTCCGGGTCGAGCAGTGTGCCACCGGTCAATACCTGGGTGGGATCGGCCCGGCCGTCTACCCAATTGCGCCGTACCAAATCTTTCAGGTAGCGCATCATTTTACGTTTCAGTTCCAGATGAACCAGCCATAGTTCCTTATCCCCCATATCTGCCAGACGCTGCCACAGAGTGGGGTCGTCCCGGCGTTTCAGCCAGTCCGGCCCCAGGTATTTGGTGAACTCGTCGCCCAGTTCAGTGGCGATCCAGGTGGGTATGTGAATGCCGTTGGTGATGGAGCTTATCGGCACTTCCTCGACCGGTTTGTCCGGCCAGACTTCATGCCACATCTCGCGGGAGATACGGCCGTGCAGCTTACTCACGCCATTTGTCTGTCCGGCCATGTGCAGAGCCAGAACCGTCATGTTAAATGCCTGCCCCCACGGTTCCTGATGCGCCCCCAAACTCAAAAAATGTTCCCGGCTGATGCCCATCTCATCCCAAAAACCATTGAAATATTTCTCTACCAACTGGTAGCTGAACACGTCGTGCCCGGCCGGAACCGGAGTGTGCGTGGTGAAAACGGTATGGCGGCGTACCAGAGCGGCTGCTTCCTCAAAACTTTTGCCTTGGGCCACATATTCCCGGATGCACTCCAGGATGAGGAAGGAAGAGTGCCCTTCGTTCATATGGTAGACTGTGGGGGCCAGCCCCAAGGCCCGCAAAACGCGCACGCCGCCCAGTCCCAGCATCATCTCCTGCCGGATGCGGGTTTCGCTGTCACCGGAGTAAAGGCGGGCGGACAGTTCCCGGTCCCATGGTTCGTTTTCGTCTACGTCTGTGTCCATCAGGTAAAGCGAATTACGGCCTACGTTGACTTTCCAGATACGAGCGTGGACGGGACGGCCGTTAATCTTGACTGAAATTTTGATGTCTGTGCCGTGTTCATCCTGTACTAACTGGATAGGAGCTTTGTTCATGTCCAGTTGTTCGTATACGGCTTCCTGCCAGCCGTGCGAAGGAATGCGTTGGCGGAAATAACCTTGCGGGTACATAAAACCCACGCCCACAAAAGGTAGCCCCAGGTCGCTGGATTCCTTGATGTGATCGCCAGAAAGGATGCCCAAACCGCCGGAGTAAATGGGCAGCGAGTTGTGCAAACCAAATTCAAAGGAGAAGTAAGCGATGACGTTTTGAGTCAGATCGGGGTAGGTGGTGTGGAACCAGGAGTGGCCGTTAGCCATCATTTCGTCAAATTGCAGCATCACCTTCGTGTAGCGACGAAGAAAAGTGCTGTCACGGGCTACGTCCTGGAGGCGAGCGTCGCTGATTTCCTGCAACATTTGTACCGGGTTGTGCCGGGTTTTACGCCAGAGGGGGTAGTCCAGCCGTTTCCACAGGTCGCGGGCTTCTGGCGTCCAGCTCCACCAAAGATTGTAGGCCAGTTCGCCGAGCCGGTTTATCTTTTCAGGCAGTTTGTTATCGAGTGGTGTCATTTTACATTCCTCATTCTTTGTAGTTGATATATCAACTAATGGTAAGAAACCATTATAGCATGGGCGCTTTGAGGATCAACTATTTTTATTGGCGGGAATGATTTTTTGGGGAGGTGGGTTGAGGGCGCGCTGTACGGCCGTATGGACAATTTCCCGCAAGCACCAGTCGAACTGTGCCTCGGTCATCAATTCTTTGTTGAACTCCGGCGCCGGATTGGAGCCGTTGATGACGTAGATGGCGTCACCCCGGATCACAAATTCCACCATGTTGATGTCGTACTCATAAGCGTGGCTAATGCGACGGGCGTCAGTTGTCAGGCGTTGCCCCAGGTTGGTGTCGGGGGAGAGGATGGTTGGTTGATAACGGCCGTCTTCCGGGGAAAACTCCAGCGCCATCACCTGTTCCTGCCCCACCACAAAACAGTGAATATGCCGGTCTGCGGGGATAAGCTGCTGCAAAATTTTAGTGCGGGTACCGCTTTTATCGTACCAATTTAACAGTTCATCTACATTGTGGACGCGGTAAGTTTCGGGACGGCCGCCAGTGTGATTGTCTTTGAAGATGGCCGGCACGCCGACGTAATCAATGATCGCTTGCCAGTCCATCGGGTAATCCAGATTGCGAAAGGTGTCCGGTGTAGCGTCTCTCTCGATATGTTTGTTAGGTAAAATGACAGTGCGCGGCGTCTTGAAGCCCAGTTGATTCAGTAAGGCTTTGTCGTAAAAGCGGCTGTCGGCCGACCAAATGAAGGGGTTGTTGATGATGAACACACCGCGCAGGGCGGCAAATTTGAGGTAGGCCCGGTAGTAGGGCACGATGTGGGAAATCCGGTCCACAATGATGTCGTAGGGGCAGACGTCATCTACGAATGTGCCGGATAGTTTGACCAATTCGGCACTGACAGGTTCGGGTCGCCGGTTGACGGCTTGCATAAAGGCATCCGGCCATTCCCATTCTTCGCCAATTATCAAGCCAATCTTTTTCTCAGTTTCCTGCTTCATGCGCCGACTTTCTCCTCTTAAACATCTCACGGATGAACGGATCGCGGGATTATTCTCTACTTCAGGAGTAAACTATACTATATTTCAGGCTGGCTGCCGATATTTCTTATACTGCGGAATATGATTTCTGGGTCGGGGCAGTGATGACCGTACCAATTCCTGAATTTTGCATCAGTCAATTACATTTCGTATGATTTCATCATATTGCAGGGCAATGCGCGGCCAGTCAAAGCGGGTCACGGCGCGGCTGAGGGCTACGGCCGTATCCTGCGCCTCCTCCCCATGCGTCAATACCCATTTTAGCCGCTGTACCAAGCCTCCTTGATTAGCGTAGAGGCATTGCAGATGGTACGGTTCAGGAATCAGTTCCGGGTAGCTGAGGCGGTGGGGCAGCAGGGGGAAGGTTTGGCACTGAATTGCTTCCAGAATGGAGATGCCAAAAAATTCGTGATGCGCCGTGGAAATGACCACGGCCGCTTCCCAGAGCAGTTGCCGGTAGGTATCGTCATCGGCAAAGTCCGCGTGAATAATCCGGCTGCCCAGTTTCTCCTGCGCTTCGGCGAAGATGGACGGCCGTTTACCGTACACCTGTCCGCACAACGCCACCCGAAAAGGTATTCCCGCTTCCGCCACAGCATACAACGCGGCAAAAAATGCCTCCGGGTTTTTGTCATACTCCCAGCGCTGGTTCCAAAGGATGAGAGGAGATTGGGGATTGGTAATTGGAGATTGGAGATTTTGAGCCAATCTCCAGTCTCCAATCTCTAATCTCTTGAAATCAACACCTACCGGCAAAACTTCACTCTTTCCCCGCAGCCGTTCAATGGAACCCAGCTCGTTGTATTCGGGAAAATGTTTGAGGAAGTTGGGCAGGGCAGCGAACCAGCTTTCCCGATGGTAGCGGGAGTTGAACAGGACGCGGTCGGCGGCCAGCATGGAGGTGTAATTGATGAAGACGTAATGGTAATCCCGTTCTCCCCTTTGGCGACGCATGGGACCGGTACGGCCGTCTTGCGGCAGCGGGTAAGTCAGTTGATTTTCGTGCATGTAGAGGATGAAAGGGATGGTGGCTGTGTACGGCCGTGTCAAAGCCAAAAAAGTCGTCACGTCCAGCATGTCCGTCGCCAGAAAAACATCCGGACGATCAAACTTCCCGTACTCTGCGCCTTCCCGCCAGCGCCGGGCCAGCGTCACCGCGCCCCCGTGCATACGCCACTTCCAGAAACGATCCGGCAGCGTCAGCAGCGTTACTTCATGTCGGCTGTGCTTTTGGTAGCCTGCTGCCCACGCTTTATGGCTGCCGCCGTGATACGGAGAAATAATCGTTACTTTTTTGACAATCATCACCCCAAAAGATACACTAATTGTGAAAAAAGTCATAAATAAAACTCGCCCCAACTTTGACATTGTAATATACTTGTGACCCGGTAAATGGTAGCCGGTAATCGGTGGCTGGTTGATGCGGTCAATTACCAAAATTACTGAATTACCAAATTACCAATTACCGAAAAACGGTGACGCTATTGCACGATCTGGAGTTATATTGGGATTCAACCTATGCCATTTGTCTGGCCTTGATAGAACAATACCCCGATCTCAACCCGGAAGACGTTGGTCTCCTGGAGTTAGCCCAACTGGTAGAGCAATTACCTGGCTTTCAGGATGATCCGGCCATGGCCACCGAACGCATTTTACTTGACATTCAAACCACTTGGTATGAGGAGGCAACTAACCTATGACAAGTCAAACTGACCCGTCAGCAGGTTCCGAAATTACCGTCCCTGACGAATTGCAGAACAACGTGGTGATTACCAACATCGCCAAAGTACTCGATCCTGTATACAACTGGGGGCGGCGGAACTCTGTCTGGCCGATGGTCTTTGGCCTGGCCTGCTGCGCCATCGAGATGATTTGCACGGCCGCCAGCCGTTATGATTTGGCCCGGTTTGGTATGGAAGTGTTCCGGGCCACACCCCGCCAGTCCGATCTCATGATTATCTCCGGCACAGTCACCAAGAAAATGGTGCCCACCATCGTGCGTCTGTACAATCAGATGCCGGAACCGCGCTACGTGATGAGCATGGGCGCCTGCGCTTCCGGCGGCGGCCCTTTCAAAGAAGGGTATAACGTCGTAGATGGCATTGACAAATTTTTGCCGGTAGACGTATACGTCCCTGGCTGCCCACCTACCCCGCAAGCCCTCATTAACGGTCTGATTGCCCTCCAGGAAAAGATTGACCAGCAGTCCATCGCCACCGTGCCTTGGTACAGCAAACAGGGAGACGAGTTCACCGGTGTTGTGCCCATCCCGGTACTTGGTCCGGATTTGGTAGATTTACGCCAGATAGACATTATCCGCGAAAAAGCCGCCGAGGCAGAGGCCGCCCACGTTGCTGCGGCCGAAGAAACGGCTGAACCTGCTGCCCCCGAAGCAGCCTGATTCCCAAAATAAAGAGCGAGAAGGATTCCTATGAGCGAAATGACTCTTGATGCGCCTGAAGGTGAAGGCGCGGTAACAGTTAATGACAATCCTGTAGAAAGCGCCATTGCTCGTCTTAAAGAGCGGTTCCCCGATGCCATTACCGATGATCCCCGTGATGGGTATGAAGGCATTATGGTGGATGCCGGTAAATTGATAGAAGTAGGCGAAGCCCTGCGGGATGATCTGGGTTTTGAATATCTTAGCAGCGTCACCGGTGTAGACCTGATTGATGACGGCAAGCTGGAGGTTGTTTATCACGTTTACAATCTCGAAGAAGGTGGCGGTGCGGTGGTTATGAAAGTGCAAACAGACAGAGATAATGCTTCTTTGCCTTCTCTGGTGCCTGTCTGGCCTGGCGCTGATTTTCAGGAACGGGAAGTTTGGGATATGTTTGGTGTTCATTTTGAGGGACACCCTGATTTGCGCCGTATTCTCCTTTGGGATGGCTTTAAGGGGCATCCGCTGCGTAAAGATTGGCAGGAGCCGTTTTTTGAGGAAGATCATAAGCCGTTTGGCAGTCGTTGGCCGGGCGGTTCTGTTTCCCGTATCGAAAATAGCAACCCGTACGGCAAAAATGTGCAGTATCCTGAAGGCTGGGCCCCTACGGGCGATGAATATGACGTAGAAATTGATATGTATCCCCAAGTGCCGGCCCACCGGGAAGATGAATCCACCCGGATGAAAACGGACAAGATTACCGTGAATATGGGGCCGCAGCATCCCTCCACGCACGGTGTGTTCCGCATGGTGGTCGAATTAGATGGCGAGACAGTAGTCAGCCTGAAGCCGGTGATGGGTTACTTGCATCGTAACCACGAAAAAATCGGCGAGCGTAACACCTTTATCCAAAATATTCCCTACACAGACCGGTTGGATTACCTGAGTTCTATGGGTAATAATTTAGGGTATGTGTTGACCATCGAAAAATTGCTGGGTTCTGAAGTACCGGAACGGGCAGAGTGGATTCGGATATTGATGGCAGAGTTGACCCGGATCGCCAACCATCTGTGGGCGTTGGGTTTCTTGTTGAATGACCTGGGCGCTTTGCAGACGCCGATGCTTTATTTTTACCTGGAACGGGAACTTATTTTGGACTTTTTTGAGGCAGCCAGCGGAGCACGTCTACTTTGCAATTACATGCGTTTTGGCGGCGTAGCTTATGACTTGCCTGACAAGGTGCGCGAAGCGGATACGATGGCGTTTCTGCATGACCTGATTTATGAAAATATCCCCAATGTGTTGGAACAGGGGGAAAATTTGTTTGTGGGGAATGAGATTGTGCGTAACCGCAGCATTGGGGTTGGCGTTCTGTCGCGGGAAGATGCGATTGCTTACAGCGCCGCTGGCCCGGTTTTACGCGCCAGCGGGGTGCAATATGACGTGCGCCGGGCGGAACCATATTCTTACTACGACAAGCTGGATTTTGATATTCCGGTACGTTATAACGGTGACGTATATGATCGTCTGCTCATTCGCATGGACGAGATGTACCAGAGTTTACGTATTCTGGAACAGGTTTTACCGCATCTGAAGGAGACGGAAGGCCAGCCCATCATCAACGGTAAACCGCAATATGCTATTCGGATGCCGCGGGCCGGAGAGGCTTACGGCCGTGTCGAGAATCCCAAAGGCGAACTGGGTTATTATGTCACCACCAAACGCCGCGACGCTAACCCGCAGCGTTACCACGTGCGCGCCCCCTCTTTCATCAACCTGACCGCTTTGGGCAAGATGTG
>JALUPA010000342.1 GCA_027054335.1 Ardenticatenaceae bacterium | reverse complement strand
GGCGAATTTCTGCCAAACGTCACCGGGCATTTTGTCCAACATACTTTTTTTCAGGTGGACGACTTCATCGTGAGAGAGGGGAAGGACAAATTTTTCGGTGAAGGCGTAGAGCATGGAGAAGGTCAGCGAACCTTGATGGTAAGCGCGGTAGATGGGATCGTTGCTCATGTAGCGCAGGATGTCGTGCATCCAGCCCATGTTCCACTTCAGGTCAAAGCCCAGGCCGCCTTCGCTGGTGGGATGGGTGACGCCGCCCCAAGCGGTGGATTCCTCGGCAAAGGTGCGGGTGTGGGGGTAAAGCCCATGTACCAGATCGTTAAATTCGCGCAGAAAGGCGATAGCGTCCAGATTTTCCCGACCGCCGTACTGGTTGGGCAGCCATTCGCCCGGCTCGCGGGAGAAGTCGAGGTAGAGCATGGAGGCCACAGCGTCCACGCGCAGGCCGTCTATGTGATATTTGTCCAGCCAGAAGAGAGCGTTGCTGATGAGGAATTGGCGGACTTCGTTACGGCCGTAATTAAACACCAACGTCCCCCAATCCGGCTGTGTGCCCAGGCGGGGATCAGCATGTTCGTATAGGTGTGTACCATCGAAAAAACTGAGGCCATGTTGGTCGGTGGGGAAGTGGGCGGGAACCCAGTCCAGAATGACGCCGATATTGGCCTGATGGCAGGCGTCTACAAAAGCCATAAATTGTTCCGGCGTACCAAAACGGCTGGTAGGGGCAAAAAAGCCGGTTACCTGATAGCCCCAGGAACCGTCAAAGGGATGCTCGGCAATGGGCATCAGTTCAATGTGAGTAAAGCCCATCTCCTGGACGTAGGGAATTAGCTCTTCAATTAAATCAGTGTAACTGAGGTATTCATTGTTGTTTTTGCGCCGCCAGGACCCCAGATGGAGTTCATAAATCGCCATGGGCCGGTCTAGGGCGTTGTGTTCCGCCCGACCGCGCTCTTGCCAGGCGGCGTCTTGCCATTCGTATTTGGCAATGTTCCAGACAACAGAGGCGGTATTGGGTCGTAATTCGGCGGCGAAAGCGACCGGATCGGCTTTGGCGACGGTGTATTCTTTGTAACGGGTTTTGATCTCGTATTTGTACAGTGCGCCTTCACCCAGGCCGGGAATGAATAGCTCCCAAACGCCGCTGTCGTGATGGAAACGCATGGGATGGCGA
>JALUPA010000341.1 GCA_027054335.1 Ardenticatenaceae bacterium | reverse complement strand
AAATCAGTGAAATCAGCGTCATCTGCGTCCCAAAATTCTTTTTCCGACAGCCTGCTAGGAAAATTATCCAATATTTGATTGATTATGTAAAGTAATTTATCGGGCTAATTTGCACAATCAACTACTGTCGTGTCTCACAAATTTCTGGAACAGAAGCGCAAAAAACGCCCTTATCTCAAAATTTTTCGGAATACTGTCTCAAAGTTTTCTGGAATAACCAGATTTATCTCACAAATTTCTGGAATATCCTCATCGAAACACACCCCGCTATCTCATATGTTTCTGGAATATCCTGCCACACATTCAGAAAAAATTTTGGAACTCAACACCATACGCAAGGAAAAGATCAGCGGTTGAGCTAATGAAAAACGGCCGTATCCCGGCCGGCAGAGAACCCAAGCAACTGCGCCAGCGGCAGCCCCATCGCCTGGGCCAGCAGTTCCAGTTCCACAACGCCAAACTCAGCCAGCCCCCGCTCTACCCGGTTCGCCTTTGCCCGCGAACAGCCCAGGTAGTCGGCCACGTCCTCCTGCGTCCAGCCAGTTTGCTTGCGGGCGGCCCGGATGCGCCGGGCAATGTCCTGGCGGCGTTGCGCCGCGTAAGTAGAAACGTCACGTACCATCATGCCTCCATTTTAACAGAAATAGCACGAATTTTCTACGCTTGTTGACGAAAATGTAGCAATTTTGTTACA
This sequence comes from Ardenticatenaceae bacterium, assembly GCA_027054335.1. Classification (GTDB taxonomy): domain Bacteria; phylum Chloroflexota; class Anaerolineae; order Promineifilales; family Promineifilaceae; genus JAJRTP01. The sequence goes on along the minus strand of JALUPA010000341.1, from coordinate 3,587 downwards.
ATATACAGAACAATTGTTCTAAATTATTAAGGAGGAAGCCTTATGCCCGTCCGCTCAGTCTCCAATCGCGGCCGTAAAAATATCATTGGCAAATTCCCTTCCCTCAAGCTGGGGCGCATGGTGACGTTTGAAAGCGGCATCGAGCGGGATTTTATTAGCCTGCTGGATTACACTCCCATTGTAGCCCGCTTTGAAGAACAGCCGCTTGCCATCGAATACGAACACGAGGGCAAAATGCACACCTACACGCCGGATTTCCTGATTGCCTTCCGCAACGGCCGCCGCGCCCTCGTTGAATGCAAGCCGCAAAAGTTTGTCGGCAGGGAAGAAAACAGGCGCAAATTTCAGGCGGCGCGGGCGTGGTGCGCTGGCCGGGGCTGGACGTTTCACGTGGCAACGGATGAGCAAATACGCGCCGGTTATCGGGTGGAAAATATCAAATTACTGACCCAACACGCCCGGCACGAACCGGGTACGGCCGTGCAGCAAACCATCCTGAACTTCCTGCAAGCTGCACCTGGCTGCCTGACCATTGCCGACGCGCTGAACGCCCTCATCCCGACGCAACCCACGTCCCTTATCATGCCCATCCTACACATGGCTTACTACCACCGGCTGTACATCCCCCTGAACGACGCGCCCATAACCGCGCAGTCACCCATTGCCGCCAGCCCGTTTTGTTTGCATCCAGTTGAGAGAGAGCGCAATGAGTACCGAGAGATTTTCTACGGGTAAACAATTTATCTGGCAGGGTGTAACCTGGGAGGTCAAATGGCTGCTGCCCGGTTCCCGGCTGAATGTGGAAAACAGCGTGACCGGCGAGATTCGCCAGGTGCGTTTTGTTGACCTGCTTCGCGCTCTGGTTGACCGCCAGCTTCAGTTTTTAGGGGTGCGGGGACAGCCGCTAGAGCGTCCCCGGCGCAGCTACGTTGACCTGGGCGACGTGCCGCCCAAACAGCGGGAAGCGGCCGAATACCGGCTGGTCGTCATCCAACCCCTGCTGAAACTGTCGCGCCGGGAACGGCCGTTAGCGTTAGCAGTGGTGCAAGCGCGGGTACGGGAAGTGAAGGCGGCGCAGGCGACGGGGGAGATGCCGCAGCTTCCGGTGAGTAAGTCGTCCATCTACGAATGGATCAAGATGTACCGGGAGAGCGGGGAGGACATTCGCGCCCTCATCCCCAACTCCCACAAGCAAGGCGGCCGGGACAAAGCCAGATTGCAGGCGGAAACGGACGCGATTATTACGGCCGTCATCGAAGAACAGTTCTTCACGCGGGGCGTAGTGACGATTGACGACATTCACCACGAAGTCGCCGTGCGGATTGCCAGCGAGAACGCCAGCCGTGCCGCATCGGATAAGTTGACACTGCTCTCGCGGGCAACGGTAGGCCGCCGCATCAAGGCGTTAGACAGAGAGAGAAAGGTAACGGCCAAACGGGGGCGGGCGGCGGCGCGGCGGGAGTTTACTCAATACGGCGCAATGGAGTACCCGCAAATCCCCCTGGAACGGGTGGAGATAGACCATACGCCGACCGACGTTATTATCATTGATGACGAGGACAACCTGCCCCTGGGCCGGTTGACGTTCACGTTTTGCCTGGACGCGGCTACCCGCTACCCGCTGGGCCGCTACATTGGTTTCGAGCCGCCCAGCTACCTGACGGTGATGGAGTGCCTGTTTCACGCCATCATGCCCAAAGGGGACGTGCGGGAGCGGTTTGGCGTGGAGCATGAATGGCTGGCGCACGGCGTTCCTTACGAATTGGCGGTGGACAACGGCCGTGAATTTATCGGCCGTGATTTGACGGACGCCTGCCTTGCTTTGGGGATTACTTTGCAGCAGCTTCCCGTCAAGACCCCGGAATTTAAGGCAGCCGTAGAGCGTATTTTTGGCACGGTCAATACCGGCCTGTTTCACAAGCTGCCCGGCACGACCTTTTCCAGCCTTGCCCGGCGCGGCGATTACGACAGCCTGAAATACGCTTCCCTGACGCTGGACGAACTGGACAGGCTGCTGCACATTTTCCTGCTGGACGTGTACGCGGAGAGCTTCCATCGGGGCTTACAGGGGATACCGGCGCGGCGGTGGGCAGAAGCGACGCGGGACGGCTTCTTTCCTCGTGTGCCCGCCGACCCGGACGACTTGCTGATTACTCTGGGGCGGGTGACGTACCGCACTATCCAGCGTTACGGCATTGAGTTTGAATCCCTGCGTTACAATGCGCCGGAACTGGCGCAGCTACGCGCCCGAATGCAGGATGAGGCCGGCCGCCTGCGCGACAATTGGAGCGAGCGTAAGGGGCGTGAGGTGAAAATCAAGTACCATCCGGGGGACATCAGCCGCTTGTACGTTTACGACCCGTTTGCGCGGGAATACATTGAAGTTCCGGCATTAGCCCGGCAGTACACGGAGGGATTGTCGCTGTGGAAGCATCGGGTTATCCGCCGCCAGGTGTTGGAGGAACAGGAACGGGTGGATATTGAGGCGTTGGGGCAGGCCAAACGGAAAATTCAGAAGATTGTCGCCGAAAGCAAGCAGCGTAAGAAGAAGCGCACCCGCGCCAAAATCGGCCGTTGGCAAATGGGAGGAACGGGAACCACGTCCAGGCAAACAGGTAAAAATGGCGACGGGTTTGGCAACGGCCGTATCGCTGACAATGGCGACAAGCAACCGGCTTTGCCGCCGCTGGACTTGCCAGACGTTGACCTGGACGGGGCCGAAGATGCCGGTTGGGGTGTCAATCACGAATTGCCCATTGAAAAACGTGGGGAATATCGGGAGGACAATGACCCCAGATAGGAGAAAACCACAGATTTCCCATCGGCGGCTTTCCTGTTTGCGGTGTTTTTCAGGGTAATGCCAGAGTACCCGTAATGGATATTTATCTGAGGAATGAAGCATGGACACATTACAACGCGCCAAAACAACGTTGATCCGCTACCCTCGCTTTAACGGCCTGCATGAATCCATCCAGGAATGTTTGGAACTGTCCCGCGACGCAGGCGAGCCGCATTGTATGTCTATGGAAGGCGTGACCGGCGCGGGCAAAACGACCCTGATCAAGAGCTACGTGTCTGCCTTTCCCCGCGAAGAAACGGTTGATGGATCGCGCATCCCCATTTTTTACATGCAAACGCCGTCGCCGGTGACGGTGAAGGGGATGGCGGCGGCCATGCTGGAAGCGTTGGGCGATCCGGCCGCTCACCGGGGGACAATCTGGGCTATGAACTCGCGGCTGGTGCATTTTCTGAAAGCGTGCCAGGTAGAGTTTGTTATTCTGGACGATTTTCAACACCTGGTAGACGCGGACACCAACCGCATTTTACGGAAGGTGTCGGACTGGCTGAAAACGTTGATCAAGCAGACTAACGTCCCCTTTCTGGTGGTAGGCATTGATGGGGAGGTAGAGCGTATTCTGGCGGCTAACGCCCAGCTATCCCGCCTGTTTGCCGCCCGCGAAAAGCTGGAGCCGTTTGCCTGGGATACGGCCGTACCGCAAACGATTCAGGATTTCTCTTTGTTTGTGACTTACGCGGAAAAGGGGATTGGCCTGCCACTGGAAGCTGATTTGCCCCGCGCCGATTTG
>JALUPA010000340.1 GCA_027054335.1 Ardenticatenaceae bacterium | reverse complement strand
GCAATCGCCATTTTATCCCTGGTTGTGCTAGAGCAAGTATTGGCTATTTCTCAAATAGAAAATAACAATGGCTTGACTGTAGCCGAAGGCCAGTCCGGCGTCATTACAGCCAGCCAATTATCTGTTACCGACACAGAGGGCGTATACACTGTATTTACCTATACCGTCCTGACTGCTCCGGTCAATGGCAACTTGCGCAACAACACCACCACCCTGACAGTCACTGATATTTTCACCCAGGGCCTCATTGATGCCGGACTGCTTAATTACTTGCATGATGGTAGTGAAACCATAAGCGATTCTTTTGATTTTCAGGTCAGCAACGCCGTCTCCACTTTCGTCACCTCTACTTTCCAGATTACGATTACGCCTGTAAATGACGCGCCAACAGGTGTGGATGATACGGCCGTCGTAGACGAAGGCAGCACCGTCACTCAAGTCAACGGCACATCAAACAGCGTCCTGGATAATGACACAGACCCGGACTCAGCCACACTCACTACCACCCTGACGGTCAGTCCGACCAACGCCGGCAGTTTCACCTTTAACGACAACGGTACATTCAGCTATACCCACGATGGCGGTGAAACCACCAGCGACAGCTTCACCTATCAAGTGTGCGATACCGAACCACTATGTGACACCGCCACCGTCACTATCACCATCAATCCGGTGAATGACGCCCCCGTCGCCACAGACAGCGCAGCCAATGTGGACGAAGGCAGCAGCGTTGCCGGCGACGTGTCAACTGACATCACCGACCCGGACTCAAGCAATTTCACTACCACAATCATCACCGGCCCTGTTTACGCCAGCAGTTTCAACCTGAACAGCAGCGGCGCGTATAACTACACGCACGATGGCAGCGAAAATTTCAGCGACGAGTTCACCTATCAAGTGTGCGATAACCACCCCACAAACGAAAAGTGCGATACGGCCGTTGTCACCATCACCATCAATCCCATCAACGATCCTCCCGTAGCCAACAACGATTCAGCTTCAGTTTCTGAAGGGGGCAAGTTGGAAGGTGTAGACAACGCCCCCAACTTTGACCAACCCGTTCTGTACAATGATACCGATGCGGAAAATGGCACATTATTCGCCACCATTACAGTGTCGCCCACCCACGCCGCTTCATTTACCTTCAATTCAGACGGTACCTTCATCTACATCCATGATGGAACACCCAACCCGCTGTCAGACGGCTTTACATACCAGATATGTGATGACGGTTCGCCGACTAAGTGTGATACGGCCGTCGTAAACATCATCATCACCCCCATCAACGACCCCCCATTAGCCGTACCCGACACCTTCACCGTAGCCGAAGGAACTACACTCAACGATACAGTCAACCCCACCCCCGGAATCTGTGCCGGCAACAGCAACGATTGTGATGAAGAAGGCAATCCTTTCGTCGTCATCACTACGACGGTTAATCCACCCAATTACGCTGCTTCTTTCAACTTGCAGGACAACGGCTCATTCACCTACGTTCACGACGGCAGCGAAACAACGTCCGACAGTTTCACCTACCGCATCTGCAAAGAGGCCAATTCACCTATCAGCGACTGCTCACAAACAGACGTCACCATTAACATCACGCCCGTTAACGACGCCCCCACGCCCATCACCGATACGATGACTGTGCCCCGCAGCACCACATCCACCACTCTGGATGGCGGCGTTACCAGCTTACTGACCAATGACACTGACCCGGAAAACGACACTTTAACCGTTACCACCACCCCCGTCAGCGGCCCGGCGCATGGTACCCTCATCCTCAACGCCGACGGCACATTCAGCTACTCGCATGACGACTCCGATGCGCCTACAGACAGTTTCACTTATCAGGTTTGCGACAATGGCACGCCCCAGGAATGCGCCACGGCCGTCGTCAACATCACCATTGGCCCCCGCCCCATCACCACCATCTTCCTGCCGCTCATCATGAACGATTACCCCCCCGTAGAACCCAACAACAACGCCTGCGAAGCGTACCAAATCGGCCTCAACGTTACCAACAACTTCACCGCCGATGATCAGGAAGATTGGTACAAGTTCACCCTCAACCAGACCACCACTCTGAACATCACCCTAGTCAATGAGACGCCACAAGGGGGCAATGCCACCCAGTTAATCGTCTACAGAGGCAATTGCGGCAATCTGGTATTTGTAGGCAATAATGGCGAGTTCGACCAAATAAAAGAGTTGCCATTGGTCAACATGCCCCCGGACACTTACTTTGTCCGCGTTTACAGCGATCCGGTTCTCAATGAAAGTTACACCTTGCGCGTGGATACGCAGTAACTGCGTAATTGAGTAACCGGGTAATTACACAATTACCCGGTTACTCAATTACCAGTCACAAATTCAAAATATGCCGGGCAATCACCAGCCGCTGAATCTCACTGGTGCCTTCGCCAATGGTCATCAGGCGGGTGTCCCGGTACATGCGCTCCACCTCAAACTCACGGCTGTAACCGTAGCCGCCATGAATCTGGATAGCGTTACGGCAGACGCGCTCACTGACTTCGGTAGCGAACAGTTTGGCCATGGCCGCTTCTTTGGTATACGGCCGTCCCAACCCCTTCAGCCAGGCCGCCCAATACACCATCAAGCGAGCTGCCTGTAGCTCCGTCGCCGCATCCGCCAGCATCCACTGGATCGCCTGGTGATGGGCAATCGTCCGGCCAAACGTCTCCCGCTCCTCGGCATACTTGACTGCTTCCTCATACGCTGCCTGGCCAATGCCCAAAGCCAACGCCCCAATGCCTACCCGGCCACTGTCCAGCGTGGCCAATGTCTGGTGCAAGCCGCGCCCTTCTTCGCCTACCAGATTCTCCAGAGGAACCCGCACTTCATCAAACGTGACGGCGTGCGTGGGCGACCCTTTCAGCCCCATCTTCTTCTCTGGTGCGCCGATGGTAATCCCCGGCGTATTCGAGGGAACCAGAATGTGGCTCAGGGAATGGCTGCCCCCGGCCAGATCGGTGCGGCACAACACAACCATCACGTCAGAAATAGAAGCATTGGTCATCCACATTTTGGTCCCGTCAATAATCCAGGAATCGCCTTCTTTTACGGCCGTTGTCCGCACCCCGCCTTGCAAATCAGACCCCGCCCCTGGTTCTGTCAAGGACAGGCAGCCCAACTTCCCCTTCCCTGTCGCCAAATTCGGCAGCCATTGCTCCTGCAACGCCTCAGACCCGTACTGCACAATCGGCCCCAGCGCCAACCCGTTATGCGCCGCAATCGCCAACGCCGTGGCAGCGCAGCCCCAGCCCAATTCCTCAATAGCAATCGCGGAACTGATGGCGTCCAACTCCGCACCGCCATATTCCTCCGGCACTTCCAGCCCCAGCAAGCCTATCGGCCCCATCTTTTTTACGGCCGTCCAGTTAAATTCCCCCGTCTCGTCCGTATGCCGGGCCATCGGCCGCAGTTCCTGCGCCACAAAATCATGCACAATATACTTAAACTCACGCTGTTCTTCGGTCAGTTGGAAATCCATAATTACTCCTTGATGTAATTTGGTAATTGGGTAACTGGGTAATTGGGTAATTATCCAGTTACCCAATTACTCAGTTGCTTCTCTTTTAATACCCCGCCGCTGCCAACGTCAGCAGCAGCAGTTGGCTCATTCCCGCTGCCAGGTGTTGCGTATCCAGGTATTCGTCCAGACGATGAGCATTGCCGGATTCAGTCAGGCCGACGCATACGGCCGTATATCCCAAACTGAGCGGGATATTGGCGTCGGTGCTGCTGGTGATGAAATGGGGATACGGCCGTCCCACAAAACGCAGCGCCGCCTCCGCCCACTGCACCAGCGGCGTATCCTCCGGAATGCCACCGGCCGGCCGGTTGCCAATCATTTCCATCGTCACCGTCACCTGCGGCAGCTGGGCAAACCGTTTGACCAACACCTTTACCTCAGCCACCAAATCCGCCAACGCCGCCGACTCCTCCGAACGTAGGTCCAAAAGCAGGCTGGCCCCTTGAGCAATCGTATTGATGGACGTGCCGCCCTCAATCACGCCCACATTGTACGTCGTTTTAGGCTGGCGCGGCGCCGGCAAATCATCAAGCGCCGCAATTAACCGCCCCAACACGTGGATGGCGCTGGGCTGCCCAAAATTACCCCAGGAATGCCCGCCCGGCGTTTCCACCTGAATGCGGTAACGCCGCACACCAATCCCCCGATGGGAAATCTGGCCGTACAAGCCGCCTTCCACCACAATATAAGTGCCGTCACTTATACACATCTCCGAGCCCACGAGACC
>JALUPA010000339.1 GCA_027054335.1 Ardenticatenaceae bacterium | reverse complement strand
CCGGTATGGGAACAGTGCCTGGTGGGTAGTTTGACTGGGGCGGTCGCCTCCTAAAGAGTAACAGAGGCGCCCAAAGGTTCCCTCAGGCTGAATGGAAACCAGCCGTAGAGTGTAAAGGCACAAGGGAGCTTGACTGCAAGACCTACAAGTCGCGCAGGGACGAAAGTCGGGCTTAGTGATCCCACGGTTCCGAGTGGAAGGGCCGTGGCTTACCGGATAAAAGCTACTCCGGGGATAACAGGCTAGTCTTGTCCAAGAGTTCACATCGACGACAAGGCTCGGCACCTCGATGTCGGCTCATCGCATCCTGGGGCTGGATAAGGTCCCAAGGGTTGGGCTGTTCGCCCATTAAAGCGGTACGTGAGCTGGGTTCAGACCGTCGTGAGACAGGTCGGTCTCTATCCGCTGTGGGCGCAAGGGATTTGAGGGGAGCTGCCCCTAGTACGAGAGGACCGGGGTGGACAGACCTCTAGTGTGCCAGTTGTTCCGCCAGGAGCATTGCTGGGTAGCTACGTCTGGCAAAGATAACCGCTGAAAGCATCTAAGCGGGAAGCTTGCCTCAAGATTAGATCCCTCACTGGAATAACCAGGTAAGACCGCTGGGAGACTACCAGCTTGATAGGCGGCATGTGTAAGTGCAGCAATGTACTCAGCTAAGCCGTACTAATGGTCGAGGGCTTACAGTGCATATGATACGGAGAATTTGGTACTTTGACGTCGTGTGACGTTGTTGGATGATTTTGTTATCTTGTTCAGTTTTGTAATTTAAATTTGTTATAGAAGGTCTCTTGGTGATTTGAGCGACGATGGTACACCCGGTCCCATCCCGAACCCGGCAGTTAAGCTCGTCAGCGCTGATGGTACTTGGGGGGTGACTCCCTGGGAGAGTAGGTCATTGCCAAGAGGCCTTTTTTCTTGCCTGCTGATTGCAATACGGCCGTATGCGTGAATATCTGGACTTACTGCAACGAAATGTAAATTATCGGTATTTATGGTGGGGTAATGTTGTTTCGTTGTTGGGTGATTGGTTCACGCTGATTGCTTCGGCCGCTTTAATTACAGAGTTGACGAATTCCGGGGTAGCTATTAGCTACCTTTTTTTGGCCCGTTTTTTACCCCTCTTTTTGTTTAGCCCCCTGGCTGGTGTTTTAGCAGACCGGTATGACCGGAAAAAGATGATGATTGTGACGGATGTTCTCCGGGCAGTGACCGTTTTGGGTTTTCTGCTGGTGGGCGTCACGGGGCAAGTCTGGCTGTTGTATTTTTTGACGGTGGTGCAGTTTGCTTTGAGTTCTTTGTTTACGCCGGCGCGCACGGCCGTTTTAGCCATGATTGTGCCGGAGAAAGATTTGGTAACGGCCAATGCGCTGGACAGTTTTACCTGGAGTACGATGTTGGCGTTGGGGGCGCTGCTGGGCGGGATAGTAGCGGCTATCTTTGGGGCCAGGACGGCGTTTGTGCTGGATGCAGGGACGTATTTGCTGTCGGCGTTGCTGCTTGTCCGGATTGTGTTGCCAAAACGAACGCCGCGTTCTGCGGAGACGGGGCAGAGCGGCTGGCTGGATTTTGTGCAGGGGTTTAAGTATGTGGTGCAACGGCCGTTCCTCCTGGGTATCAGTCTGGTCAAAGCTGGGGGATCGCTGGTTTGGGGGGCTATCAACGTTCTGGAAGTGAAATATGCGGAGGAGATATTTGCTCTTTCGCGGGTTGGTTTTCTGCCCAATTTACGCATCGAAGACCCAGGGACGGCGACATTGGGGCTGATTTATCTGATAAGCGGTTTGGGCACAGGGTTGGGGCCATTATTTATGCGGCATTGGTTGGGGGATTCGCGGCGCAGGTTGTTGCAGGGGATTGGCGTCGGCTTTTTGTTGATGTTGGCCGGGATTGCCGGACTGGCTTTTGCCCCGACGTTGGGGATTTTCTTGTTGTTTACCTTTGTGCGCACGGTGGGGTCGGGGACGATTTGGGTGTTTTCGGCCGTTTTGCTGCAAGTAATGGTACCGGATGAGTACCGGGGGCGGGTGTTTGCTTTTGAATTTGCCGCCTTGACGTTGACCCAATCCCTGTCCATTTTTGTGGCTGGCTTTGCCATTGACAGTCTGGACTGGACTGCGCCGCAGGTGATGCTGGCTTTTGCCTGGCTGGGGGTGCTGGTGACTGTTACCTGGGGTGTGTTTTATTCGATGAATCGTTCCCGGCCATTGCCTTCTTCGCAAGAGCCAACTTCTCTGGAATAAAAGTTAGATGAGGTCGCGGCGGAACCAAGTATTGCCGTCAGCGGAGTGAGTGAGGGCAAAGCCGTTGTTCAGGTAGAACTGGATGGCGTCTGTCCAGGTGGATGTGGTTTCCAGCGTCAGGTAAGCGCAGCCGGCTTGGCGGGCCAGGCAGCACAATTCTTCCAAAATTATTGTAGCAATACCTTGCCGTCGTTTCTTTTTGGCTACGGACATGCGTACGATACGGCCGTGTCCCCCCTCTTCCAACAGCAAAGCTCCCGTTCCCACAATTTCCCCGTCGCTTTCGGCGACCAGAAAACGACCGTGTTCATAAGCGCGGCCAATATCGTCCAGATCAGGATTCTTGTCCGGATCAAGCGCGCCCCAATGTTCTGCCAGCCCGGCCAGGATCAGGTTTTGGGTTGCGATTTGGTCTTTTGGTTGAAACGGCCGTATTATAACGCCCATATTTACTACTCTTGTAAATAACGACAAGCTAAATCTGGCCTGAATTATACGAGAATTTGTGAAAATTCGTGTAATTCGTGTCAATAAGGAAGTATGACAACAAATAGCCGCCAATTCTCCCCGTCAACCCGATTTGACTGGGCCATTTACGCCGACGCCACTTTTGCCGGTTTGGCTATCCTTATTCCCGTCCCGCTGGTGGACGTGTTTTTTGAATGGATTTTCCGGCGGCGCATACCGCAAGCCATTGCTAAAAGAAACGGCCGTCGCCTCAGCCGGGAAACTGTGTTCTTCCTCAACAACCAGCCGCGTAATTGGTGGGGCTGTCTGCTGTGGCCTCTGGCCCTGTCCTTGCTGTTTCTCAAGCGCCTGTTTCGCACAATTTTCTATTTTCTCACCGTAAAAGATGCGTCCGATAAATTAAGCTATTATTGGCACAAGGCATTTCTCATTAACTACATGTTGCAGCGGGGGGATTTGGACAATGAACGGGTAGCCCGGCTGGCAGCCGAAGCCATGTTTCAGGTGTTGGACGAGATTACTACCAGCCCTCTGCTCAAGCTGGCTCAGGAAGTAGTTGCCGGAGCGAATCACGTCTTGCGGATGGCCTGGCACTGGCGGCGGCGGCAGGATGACCCGGCGCTGCAAAAAACCCGTATTGAAATGGCGGAAACCTGGAACAGTTACGCCCAATATTTCCAGATGTTGGCGGTGTACTACGGGGAAACGTTTGAGCAGATGCAGGCCGAAGCGATGGGACAAGCCGGCCTGCGTCCATCCGATACGTTGGCGGCCAAGCTGCGCGAAGCGAAACGAAATGTTACGGATTGATGGTGATTGGTATTTCGTTTGACAAAGTGTGATATGTTCCCAGCCCATCCCGGCAGGCTTCAAACTGGTCAAAACAGACAACCACGCGAATGGTATACTGGCCCGCTTCCGGTACGGCCATCCAGGAGGGCCAGGAAAGACCTTCCGGCGGCATTTGGTGATTGACGCCGCCCCAGTTGATTTGGAACCATTGATTTTCGTCTTTGCCGTTGCGCCGGGGCATGATGCCGATAGCGGAGTAGGTGACGTTGCCGCCGGTGGTGTTTTGTATGGTCCACTCGTACCAGATTTTGCCGTTGGGCCGGAATTCGGAACGGCCAGGCTGTAAGCCGAAGTAGGTGGCGATGAGGCCGTTTTGGTTACCTGGTTGGGGGCCGGCTGGAACTGGCGTGTTAGTGGGCGGTGGTACGGGTGTGTTGGTGGGGATGATGGGCACGGCCGTTGGCGGAACCGGCGTATTTGTGGGGATGGGGGTATCGGTAGGAATTGGGGTGTTGGTTGGTAAAGCTGTTGCCAGGGCTGTCGGTGTAGCTGGCGGCCCGCTGTTCACAGTGTTGGTGGGCAGGAGGACGGCCGCTTCGGTGGGAATTTGGGGGATGTCTGTAGCTGCGGCGGCTATTGTGGCGGCAATGCCGGTAGCAATTTCCTGGGCCACGGCCGTTTCCTGAGCGGCTGCGTCTGCTACGGCCGTAGCCGTTTCGGCTGAACTGTTGTCGCGGACACTGCCCATATAGACCAATACCCCGCCGGCAATAAAAAGTAGGGCTACCAATACGCCTGCACTTACAAGTAACTTGTTTGAATTCATACAACGTTCCCTCAAAGTAAGATAATAACCTGTGGGATAATAGCGACTTTGGCAGATAGAAACAAATATTGCTATATGTTGCTCACAAAGACCCGTTTTTGTGAGGGTCTTCTCCAGTGCCGGGCACGGGGTTCAAGGTCCTGGTCTGCCAACGCCGTTCTACCCCGTGCCCGGCACTACCAAGGGGGGCCGAAACTTCCGATTCCTTCCTTCCGTATAGTCAATCAAGCAAAAGACAGCCATAAACCTCCAATGGGTTATAATTATGCTATTCGTAATGGGTAACTGGGCAATTACCCAATTACTTTCGGAGATTTTCCATGCGCACTCGCTGGCACAAAGTCATACGTGATTTATGGGCAAATAAAACTCGCACCATTCTCGTCCTGCTCTCCATTGCTGTAGGCGTCACCGCCATTGGTATGGTCATGGGTTCCCAGACGGTGGTGGACCAGAGCCTGCCGGAGCAGTACCAGGCGGTAGACCCGGCCAGCGGCAACATTTTTGCCCTGACTACCTTTGACGACGATATGGTAGAAGCTATTCAGGGTATGCCGGAAGTGGCCCAGGCGGAAGGGCGGCGTTTTGTCAACGTGCGCTTTTTGACCAAAGATGGCGAGTGGCGCAGTTTGCAGTTAACGGCCGTACCCGATTTTGAAAATATCGTCATCAACAAAATCAAACCCCAGGCAGGTGCATTTCCCCCACCCGAAGAAACCCTGCTGCTGGAAAGAGCTTCCTTCAGCCCGGCGTTGGGGCTGGGGGACTTCGCTATTGGCGACACCATCACCATTGAACCGCCTGACGGTAAACAGCGGCAAATGACCATCTCCGGCAGCGTCCACGACATCAGCCAATTGCCCGCCTTTTTGAACGGGTCTGGCTACGGCTACATTACCTTTGACACCCTGGAATGGCTGGGTGAGCCGCGCGATTTCAACCAGCTGCTCTACGTCGTGGCCGAAGACCCCCTGAACCGGGAACATATTGAAGCGGTCGGCCGCCTCATTCAGGATCGGCTGGAGCGCAGCGGCGTGGTGGTTTTCTTTATCCTGGTTTTTCCACCGGGCGAACATCCGGCGCAAAATTTCCTGAACGCTTTTTCCCTGATTCTGGGGGCGATGGGTGTTTTGGCGCTCATCCTGAGCAGCTTTCTCATCATCAACACCATTTCCGCGATTTTAACGCAGCAGGTGAAGCAAATTGGCATTATGAAATCCATTGGCGCCCGCACCCGCCAGATATCAGCCATGTACGTCGTCATGGTGCTGCTTTTTGGCGTGTTGGCTCTGTTGGTGGCTATTCCCTTGGGGGCGGTGGGATCGGCCGGTTTGGCCTCGTTGTTTGGCGGTTTCCTGAATTTTGACGTGGGCGGGGTGCAATTGTACCCGCAAGTAGTGCTGGTGCAGGTAGTCATTGCCTTACTGGCGCCGCTGCTGGCCGCGCTCATTCCCATCTGGCGCGGGACGCGGGTGACGGTACGGGAAGCGATCAGCGATCAGGGATTGGGGGGCGGTCAGTTTGGCGATAGCTGGGTGGACAAGATGGTACTGGGGCTGCGCCGGGTGATTCCTATGCAACGGCCGCAGCAAATTTCTCTGCGCAACACTTTCCGGCGCAAGGGGCGGCTGACATTGACGTTGATTACTCTCTCTCTGGCCAGCGCTATTTTCATTGCCATTTTTGTGGTGCGATCTTCTTTGCAGCAGACGCTGGATGATGCGTTGGGTTATTTTGATTATGACGTGCAGATTGTGTTTGACCGGCCGTACCGCACGGCGCGTATCCAGGGGCAGGTAGCCGGGCTGCCCGGCGTGGCGGGGGTGGAGACGTGGGGCTTTGGCACAGGCCGCCGTATCCGCCCGGATGAGTCGGAGAGTGACAGTGTGATTGTGTACGCACCCACGGCCGATTCGAAAATGTTGAACCCGATTTTGCTGGAAGGCCGCTGGCTGGAGGAAGGGGATACGAATGCCATTGTGCTGAACACGGACTTTTTGCGCTCGGAAGAGGACGTGGGGGTGGGAGATACGATTACGCTGGACATTAACGGCAAGGAAAATGATTGGGTGGTGGTGGGTATTGTGCGCGGCATTTTGACGGGACCGAATGCCTTTGTGAATTATGATTATTACGGCCGTGTCACCAAAGAAGTAGACCGCGCCCAAATCTCCCTGATCAGTTTGAAAGACCGCAGTCCGGAAAACCAGTTAAAAATAGGCCAATTCCTGGAAGATAGCTACCGGCGCAGCGGTTTTCGCGTGCAGCAAATGCAAACCATTGCCCAACTGCGTAATATCATTTCCACTATTTTCAATGTGATTATTGCCTTTCTTATGTTTATGGCCGTGCTGTTGGGCGTGGTGGGCGGCCTGGGGTTGATGGGCACGATGAGCATCAACGTCATCGAGCGCACCCGCGAGATTGGCGTCATGCGGGCGATTGGCGCGTCAGACGGGGCGGTGCTGCGTATTGTTCTGTTGGAAGGGGTGTTGATTGGTCTGATTAGCTGGATTATTGGCGGCCTGGCAGCTATTCCCGCCAGCCGTTGGTTAGCCAGCGCTGTAGGCAATACCCTGTTCCAGGCCGAACCAAGCTACTCCTTCTCCCCGCAAGGTGCATTGTTGTGGTTGTTCGTCGTTCTGCTGCTGGCCCTGTTCGCCAGCTACCTGCCGGCCCGCAATGCTTCCCGCCTCACGGTGCGCGAGGTGTTGAGTTATGAGTAGTTAAAGAATATCAGTTGTATGCGCCGGGCCGTGCAGCGTTATTGACAGTTGGTTCAGCACGTCGCGGCCAACAATAATTTCGCTGGCAGCCGGTAGGGCTATGGCCCGGATACCATGAACCGTTTGATCGCCGATATGTATTGCCAAAAGATACATCTTTACGGTAACTGCGGGCCCGCTTACACCGCGCATCCGGCGTTGTTCAACATATCTGGCGCCGCCAGTTTGTAGAATATCTTGGGGGATCATGGTGGCATCAGCGCCGGTGTCGAGCAAGGCTGTTACGTACATAGCAGGCGTATTCGCTCCAGAGGCGCTGATCCCGATCTCCACTACTGGCGCGGCAGGTTCATAAGTTTCGTCGTAGTCAAAGCTGGCAGGCATTAGTTTGGCAACAGGCGGGGGGAACGGCTGCGTAACTCTGGTTCGGGCAACGGCCGTACCTGTTTCAACAACACAATCTCGTGAGGGTATTTGGCATCAATCCGTTTGAGCAAAGCCAATTCGTCGGCATCGTGATCAACCAATTGTCCTTGGTAGATAGCGACATATTCCCCAGCGTATCGGGCCATTAAATCGGCGTGCATTTTTTCGTAAGCGGCCGTTTCCTGCGCCATTTGTTCTTCTTCCCATTTCGTTTCCGAAAAAGATCGTTCAGCCAGGGAAAGGGCTTCATCCAGAAGATCGGTCACGTCCTGATTGCGCTGTTTGGCCAGACCTTCCGCTCGTTTGTAGAGATTTTCAGGGATAGTTACTGTAATTGTTGATGGCATACATATACCTCTTGGTAGATAAGCTGTAAGTATTATACCAAATTTATCAGGTGTATGTGTTGCGATATTATTTCTTTGGGGGCGTTTCCCCCAATTTCTGCAAAAGCCGGGCTACCAGGGCTGTCCAGCCGGTTTGGTGGCTGGCGCCGATGCCCGCACCATAAATCGTTCTCTGGGCGATTTACAAAATCGCCCTACAAAGTGTTAAGCTGATTTTCCGGGTTTTTGAACCATGCCCCAAAAGCTATTCTTCATCTTGACGAACTGTTTCCTGTAGGATACACTTGTTTTATGAATTATAAGATCGCCAGCACATATTCTTTTGATAAATGGTTGAGAGGATTGAAAGACCGGACAACAAGGAACAAAGTGCTTGCTCGTATCGACCGGATTTAAAACGGCAACTTTGGTGATTTCAAGTCGCTGGGTAACAATTTGTTTGAGCTACGCTTTTTCTTTGGCGGCGGATTGCGTATCTATTACACTATCCGTGATCATCAAGTGGTTCTTCTGTTAAATGGCGGTAGCAAATCCGGCCAAAGCAGAGATATTGAAAAAGCCAGACAAATGATCCAAGAATTGGAGTAAATGATGAGTATTAAAACCAAACCTTTTGATGTGGCAGAATATCTGGAAACAGACGATGATATTTGGGAGTTTCTGGCAGAGGCGCTGGCTACTGGTACCACTTCTGATTTTATTCATGCACTGAATACTGCTGCCAGAGCCAAAGGTATGACAGAAGTTGCCAGACAAGCGGGAGTCACCCGCGCCAGCCTGTACAAATCATTATCTGCTGAGGGCAATCCCCGGTTTGAAACAATCAGCAAAATTGTTGAAGCGTTAGGGGGACATTTGTCTGTTGTCAAGCAATAGCGACTACGTAGGTCAAGTTGGCCAACTTGACTTACACATGCAACTATGAAAACGTCATTTATCAGTAGATTCCGGTTCTGTCTCCCCCAACTTTTGCAAAAGCCGGGCCACCAGGGCCGTCCAGCCGGTTTGGTGGCTGGCGCCGATGCCCGCGCCGTTGTCCCCGTGGAAGTATTCGTAGAAGAGGATGTGGTCCCGCCAGTGGGGATCGGTCTGGAATAGCTCAACGTTGCCATAAAACGGCCGTTTCCCATCTTCTCCCCGCAAAAATATCTCACTTAACCGCCGGGATAGCGCCATTGCCGCTTCCTGCAAAGAGACAAAATAGCCGGAGCCGGTAGGAAATTCTACCTGGAAATCATCGCCAAAGTAGCGGTGGTAGCGGCGCAGGGATTCGGTGATCAGATAGTTGGTGGGGAACCAGATGGGGCCGCGCCAGTTGGAGTTGCCGCCAAACAAATAGGTGTTGGATTCGGCCGGCTGGTAATCAATGGTGTAGGTCTGGTTGTTGGCGGTGATGGTGTACGGCCGTGTCTCATACTCCTTCGACAGAGAACGCAAGCCATACTCTGACAAAAACTGCGCCGGGTCAAAGGCCCGCTGCAAAATGCGGCTTAGTTTGTCCGGGCTGACCGGGGAGAGGAGGTAACGGCCGTTCTGCCCCGGTTCCTGCATAAAGCTGACGTGTTTCATCTGCTCCGCCCGGTAAGTGAAGAACCAGCGCACCCGCCGCCGGAAGCGGGGCAGGTTAGCTACCGTTTCCGGATCAATTGTGGCGACGGCGTACAGGGGGATGAGGCCGACGAAAGAACGGATGCGTAAGGGGGTGTAACGGCCGTCATCCTGATGCAGCGCGTCGTAGTAAAAACCATCTTCCTCATTCCACAGACCGCCTTCCTCGCAGGGAGCGTTGATGGCGTTGGCAATGTAGATGAAATGCTCGAAGAATTTGGTGGCCACGTCTTCATAAACGGGGCGGTGGCGGGCCAGTTCCAGGGAGATGGAGAGCATGTTGAGGCAGTACAGGGCCATCCAGGCCGTGCCGTCCGCCTGATCCAGATGCAGGCCATCCGGCAAAGGCTGGCTGCGGTCGAAGATGCCGATGTTGTCCAGCCCCAGGAAGCCGCCCTGAAAGACGTTGTTGCCGTCGGCGTCTTTGCGGTTGACCCACCAGGTAAAGTTGAGCAGCAGCTTGTGGAACGCTTTTTCCAGAAAATCAGTGTCCGCTTTGCCTGTCAGGTCGCGGCTGATCTGGTAGACGCGGTAGCAGGCCCAGGCGTGGACGGGCGGGTTCACGTCGCCAAAAGCCCATTCGTAGGCGGGAATCTGGCCGTTGGGGTGCATGTACCATTCGCGCAGCATGAGGATGAGTTGGCGTTTGGCCCATTCCGGGTCAATCATGGCGATGGGCAGGGTGTGGAAGGCTAAATCCCAGGCGGCAAACCAGAGATATTCCCATTTGTCGGGCATGGAGAGGACGTCGAGGGCGTAGAGGTGCGTCCAGTTATGGTTACGGCCGTACCGCCGGGCGCGCGGCGGCGGGGGAAAAGCCGGATCACCTTTGAGCCACAAAGCCACGGCGTAATGGTAAAACTGTTTGTTCCACATCAACCCGGCCCAGGCCTGCCGCTGCACGCTGCGCTCGTCATCGCTCAGATGAGGCGGCTGGATGGCGGTGTAAAATGCGTCCGCTTCCGCCTGGCGCTGGCTGAAGATGGCGTTGAAGTCGCGGAAAGGGGCGGGGTTGGCGGCGTTGGTGAAGCGGATTCGCGCGGTGGCGCTTTGGCCGGGCGGGATAACGGCCGTGTAATGGGCGGCGGCTTTGCTGCCTTGCTTTTGGGGATTGACGCGGTCGGCACGGCCGTACACCACTGCCTCGTTAATACCATCCTTCACATACGGGCCGGGGTTGGGCGCGCCGAACAATGATTCCATGTTGGATTCGTTTTCCGTAAAGAGCAGAGGCACGTCGCCGTCCACGTACCACCAGCGTTCTCCCAGGTGGCGATGCTTCGTATAGACAGTAAGAGTTTCGCTTTCAATCTGGCGCAGTTGGGGGCGGGGACGGCCGTAGCCCCAGGACCAATCATTGCGAAACCAGATGTGGGGCAGGATGTGCAGAGGGGCGGGATCGGGGCCGCGGTTGACGGCCGTAATACGGCCCAAGATGTCTTCCTGATCGGCCTTCGCATATTCAATGTATACGTCAAAGTAACGGCCGTCAGCAAAAGTGTCGTGCAGGGCGTCTATCAGTTCAAATTCGGGATCGGTTTTGCGGCGACGGCCGTTTTCCGCCACCAGCCATTCATACGGGTAACACACCTGAGGATATTTGTACAGCATCTTCATATAAGAATGGGTGGGCGTGCTGTCCAGGTAAAAATAGTATTCCTTCACGTCCTCGCCGTGGTTGCCCTGGTTGCCGGTCAGGCCAAAGAAGCGTTCCTTGAGGATGGGGTCTTGCTCATTCCACAAAGCCACGCTCAGGCAGATGTTCTGGAAGCGGTTGCAGACGCCGCCAATGCCGTCCTCATTCCAGCGGTAAGCGCGGCGGTACGCCTGCCAGAAATCGAAATACTCCCAGGCCGCGCCGTACTCGCTGTAATCTTCCCGCACCGTGCCCCAGGCCCGGTCGCTGACGTATGGCCCCCAGTTTTTCCAGTCGGCGCGGCGGGCTTCAGAGTCGGCCAGGCGTTGGTGTTCGGCGGTTTGTTTGCGTAATTGTTTGTCTGGCATATCATTCTCCTTACGGGGCCGTTGTCTGTTAGTGAGAATGTGTGGCTGCTTGTAATCTTACTGGATACGGCCGTAAACGTAAAGATACCCTGACACAAACCCAGTCCCGAACTTTTTCGTCGTGTTATAATGATTAGCAAACAGGAAAGTTATTTTACCGGACAAGCCAGGAGGAAACATTATGACGCAAATTGAATGGCAAATAGCGCAAAAGCAGTTAACGGAATTAGTTGAATTGGCTGCCAGCGGGGAGGAAATGGTTATTTCTAAAAACAAACGCCCTTTTGTCAAACTTTTGCCTGCCTGTGGTTCTAAACGCCAGCGTCAGTTTGGCAGCGCGAGGGGACTCATTCACATGGCGGCTGATTTTGATGAACCGCTTGAAGACTTTCAGGAGTATATGTAAGTGTAGTTTTTGCTGGATACGCAATTGTGCCAATCGATCTGGAAGCATTGAATTATCTGATCGATTCACCTTTTCATCATCGAGACCCGTTTGACAGGTTGTTGATTGCTCAGGCAATAACGAAAGAGTTACCTCTCATTAGCAAAGATGCCGCATTTGTTAATTTTTCTGTTGATCTAATTTGGTAGAGCCAACAAGGTAAAGTTTCCCCCGCACAAGACATCTATAAAGTGGCAAAATAGGGCATGGTTCATTTCGGGCAAAAGTATCTTTACAAATTGTAGAACGATTTTGCAAATCGTTCTCTGGGCGATTTGCAAAATCGCCCTACAAAGCGTTAAGCTGGTTTTCCGGGTTTTTGAACCATGCCCAAAATAGTAAAACCTGCCGCTTGCAACTTGCAACCCTAACCAAAAGGAGTGAACATGACGGAAGAAACCCCCAAAGCAGACATTGGCCTGATTGGTCTGGCGGTGATGGGCCAGAATCTGGTCTTGAATATGAGCGATCACGGCTACACGGTGGCTGTTTACAACCGCACGACCTCGGTAACGGATGAATTTATGGCGGGGCCGGCGCACGGCCGTAGCAACATCATCCCCACCCACAC
>JALUPA010000338.1 GCA_027054335.1 Ardenticatenaceae bacterium | reverse complement strand
CCCGAAGAAGGCACGGCCGTACTATTGGACATCTTCTTCAAGGGCATTGAAAAATAAAGGCAGCTGCTCTTTTTTTATTAACAAAACAGACCGAACGCTCGGTCTAAGGAGAAAATATGGCCCCGACAACGACAAAACCTGTCTCAAAGAGAGGAAACTTTGGCGCTGTCTTACGGCAGCCGGCATTTACCGTTCTATTAGGCAGCGAAGCCATCTCCCTCATCGGCGACCGGTTGGCAGTTGTGGCTCTGGTGATTTTGGTGTACGACTTCACCCAATCAGCCGCTGCTGTCAGCACATTGATGATGCTCAAGGCCGCACCGGCCCTGATACTAGGCAGCATGGCCGGTGTGTTGGTAGATCGTCTCAATCGCAAGTGGGTCATGGTAGCTTCCAATTTGATCCAGGGGCTTCTCATTCTCATCATTCCTTTTGCCGATTCACTGCGCCTGGTATACGGCGTCTACCTGGCAATGTCCATCGTCAACCAGCTTTTCATTCCGGCCCGCGCTGCCACCATCCCCGACCTGGTACCAGAGAAGAGGCTCATCACCGCCAATTCGCTGTTTGCCCTGGCTTACGTGGGTGCGATTGCCATTGGCCCGGCCATTGGCGGCTTATTGATTGAGCAGTACGGGCTGGACGTGGCCTTCTACGCCGATTCCATCACCTTTCTCATACCGGCACTGGCTGTGGGCCTGCTGGCCCTGCCCCGCCGCCGCCAGCCGCCGGCCAAAAACAATCTCGCTGCCGACATGCGGGTCGGGTTCGCCTACATTCGCACCCGCACCGACGTGACGGCCGGACTGCTTTTGTCTACGGCCGTCTATCTGTCCATCGGCGCCGTCAGCGTTTTGGGGGTGGTCATCGCCAGTGAAACGTTAGGCGTAGGCGCCGGCGGCTACGGGTTGATGATGTCGGCCATGGGCGTCGGTCTGCTGGCCGGCGCACTTCTCATGGGGCGCTGGGGCGGGCGGTTTAACCGGACGCGGCTGGCGGCTGCCGGGGCGATCATAGCGGGAGCGGCTATCGCGCTGCTCCCCTGGGCCACGCAGCTTTATGCCGCGTTAATTATCACCGTCGTTACCGGGCTGGGCATGGTGCTGGTGCAGGCCAGCAGCCAGACCACCTTTCAGGCTGTTCCGGAAAACCTGCGTGGTCGGGTCATGGGCGTCTCCCAGGCGCTGA
>JALUPA010000337.1 GCA_027054335.1 Ardenticatenaceae bacterium | reverse complement strand
CGGTGTGTTTATTGACCATCACGGCGATTTACTGGACGTAGAATTTTGGCAAACTATGCAAAGGCGCATCCGGGATGGGGAATATATTGGCATTTTGCCTTATACCCAAAATCAACGTTTACGCCCTTAAGTTCGGCGTACTCTGGAGGCTAACCACAGGGCGGCCAGCGAAATGAAAATCATCAGGGCGGCTAGTTGAAAAGCAAACCGGTACGTGCCTGACAAATCAAATATATATCCGGCCAGCCAGGGAAACAGGGCGGCCCCAGCGCCAAAAGCAGAGCCAACGGCCCCGTTTACCGCCCCCATTGCTGCCCCTGGAAACAGATCGCTGGCGGCGGCCGTTACCAGCGATGAGCGCGAACCTTCTCCCAACCCCAGCAGCACGGCATACGCCGCCAGCCAGACGCCGGAACTGGAGGCGCGCAATCCGGCCAGGATAGCAATGGCTGCCAGCAAACAGAATGATCCCAGAGCGTAGGTTTTGTAGCGGCCAATGCGATCTGAAATGGCGCCCCAGACGACGAAGGCTACGGCCGTTATCAGTCCCGAAAAGCCAATCATGCCAGCCGCCGCCAGTCGGCTGATACCCACATCGGCCATTGCCGCCAGTTGGTGGACGGTCAGCATTCGCAGCGGGCCAATGGCCCCCAGAGCAGCGACGATAACCAGCCAGAAGGACGGGGTGGCGATGACCTGGCGCATGGTCCAGTTGGTTTTTGCGGGGGGAGATACGGCCGTTACCTGCGGAACCAATGGCGACAGCTTCTCACCGTCCGGGTACAGTCCCAGGCTGGCTGGCGTCAAGCGCAAAAAGAGGACAATAGGTATAACAATCAGCAGCGCCAGACCGCCCAGAGCCATGTAAGCCCAGCGCCAACCAATCTGGCTGATTAAAAAGGCTACCCCAGGCGTTAGCAAAAGTGAGCCAACACCGGTTCCGGCAAAAGCCAGGCCAATGGCTGTTCCCCGGTATCGGCGAAACCAGCGGGCTATTACACTGGCTTGCGGCCCCAGACCTAAAATTGTGATACCCACACCCACGATCAGCCCATACGTCAGCGCCAATTGGTTAAGGGAATGGATGCGGCTGCTCAACAACAACCCCAAAGCCACCAGAATGGCCCCCGCGCCAAACACCCGGCGCGGCCCCCACCTGTCCAGGGCGATCCCGGCCGGTGTAGAACAAAACATAAACACAATCATACTGACGGAAAAAATAAGTGCGGCGTTGGCCCGCGACCAGCCAAATTCATCCAGCAGGGCCACAAAGAACACGGTAAACGACAGGCGAATGCCAAAAGCGACCAGCAGCGTCAGGCCGCAAACAGCGACAATCAACCAGCCGTAAAACCAACCGGTTTTTGCGGATATTCGTTGGGGAATTGACACGAAATCGGGCTGAAGATTAACGGTTGAACCAATCGCTAATCTTCAGCCAAAGGGAGATTTACGCTGCAGCTGCTGCGGCTTCTTCTTCATTAAACCAGGCAATAAGCGCCCGGAAGATATCGGATTCGGTGATGATGCCCACTACCTTGTTGTCATCATCCACCACCGGCAGCGCCCCGATCTTGTTTTCCTGCATCTTGATCGCTACCGATTTCAGCGTGTCGTTCATATGGGCTGTGAGGACATCTTTCGTCATAATGTCTTTTAGCTGCAATTTGGACAGCAGATAATTCATCTCCCACACGTTTAGTGTGGTAGCTTCTGACGGTTCTGCTTTGCGAATGTCACTGCGGGTAACAATGCCCACCAATTGATTGTTCTTCTTTACAATGGGCAGCCGACGAATGTTGTGATCGCGCATGAGTTTATGGGCGTCTAACATGCCGGTACGGGGGCCTGCTGTGATGACATTTGTGACCATCCAATCTTTTACCAATGTATTCTTCATCCTGTTTCACCTCGTTGGAGATTGGTAATTGGTAATTGGGTAATTATCCAATTACCAATTACAATTTACTTACCACCCAGAAAAGCGCGCCGCACCTCTTCATTGTGCAGCAACTCTTCTCCGGTTCCCTCGTAACTATTCTGCCCTAATTCTAGCACATATCCGCGATCACTGATCTCCAATCCTTGCCGCGCATTTTGTTCAATCATCAATACGGTCAAACCAATCTCTTTGTTGAGCCGATCAATGCCTCGGAAAATCATTTTGGTAATCAAAGGTGCCAATCCGGCGGAGGGTTCATCCATCAATACCAGCTTCGGTTCCCACATCAGCGCCCGGCCGATTTCTAACATGCGCTGCTCGCCGCCGCTCATCGTGCCCGCTTTCTGGTTTTTCCGCTCGGCCAGACGGGGGAACAACTCCAGGATGTATTCTATGCGTTGCTTGATCCGTTTCTTGTCTCGTTCCAGATACATGCCCATCTCCAGGTTTTCGGCTACGGTCATGTCGGGGAAGACGCTGCGCAGTTGAGGGACGATGGTGATACCGGCTTTCAGGGCTTCCTGCGGCCGTATGTTGGTGATGTCCCGGTCGTCAAACAGCACCCGGCCCTGACGGATATTCAGGAAGCCGTACAGTGCCTTGAATACGGTGGATTTGCCGGCTCCGTTGGGGCCAATGACGCAGACGATCTCGCCGGGCTTGACGTGCAGGCTGACCCCTTTGATGATGTCAAAATCAGCCTGGTAGCCGGAATAGATGTCTTGCACTTCCAGTAGGGGACGGCCGTTACTCATCATACTCATCATCATCCTCCACCTCGTCGCCATCTGCGCCAAAATAGGCCTCAATCACCGCCTGGTTATTCATAATCTCATCTGGCGTTCCCTCCGCCAGCTTTTGTCCATAGTCCAGCACAAATACCCGGTCGCACAAATCGCCGATAAAATGGATATTATGCTCAATCAGCAGAAACGTTTTGCCCTGCTTGCTGTTCAGTTCGCGGATGCGATCCTTAATCGTTTCAATCAGTGTGGGATTGATGCCTGACGTCGCCTCGTCCAGCAAGATCAAGTCCGGATCGGGCATCAGCGCCATCCCGATTTCCAGCAGTCGTTTTTGTCCGCCGGAGAGATTGCCTGCTTTTTCATTGATGAGGTGGGATAGCAAAAGAAAATCCGCTAACTCTTTGGCCCGGCCTTCCATCTGCCGGCCGCTGGGGCGCAGTTGTTTCAGGATGCTTTTATTACGCCACTGCTGGCTTAACAGCAGGTTTTCCATTACCGTCAATTTGTTGTAGACCCGGATAATCTGGAAAGTACGGGACAGCCCCAGATGGGCCACCTGGTAGGGTTTTTTCCGGGTAATATCTTCTCCTTTGAAAAATACTTGCCCTTTGCTTAAATTCTGCACCCGGCTGAGGCAGTCGAACAGGGTGGTTTTGCCGCTGCCATTGGGGCCAATCAGCCCCATGATGTCACCGGGGTAAACAGCGAAATCCACATCGCTGAGGGCCGCCAGGCCGCCAAAGTATTTGCTGACGCCGCGGCCTTCGAGTAAAGGCTGTTGGTTTTGGGTTACGGCCGTCATACTGGCGCCTCCACACTTTCGGCAGCATTGGTTGTTTCATCCGCTTCCCCGTCGGCCTCGCGCAATATCTTGCCTACCCAGCCGCCGATGCGTGTGCCCGAATCCGGGTTAAACGACCCCAGTACCCCTTCCGGCAGGAACAGAACAATCAGAATCAAAACCAGGCCCTGAATAATCAAATGATATTGCAGAAAATTAACCCATAAAATATCCCGCAGCCAATAGATGAGAACCGCTCCCAATACCGGCCCGGACACCGTGCCCAGCCCGCCCAATAGTGTGGCCAGCACCATGTCCAGCGTGCGGCTGTCAAAGAAGACCACGTCCGGGTCAATAAACGTATTTTGATACGCCCATAAGCCGCCAACCAGCCCGGTAAACATTGATGCCAGGGTAAACACCACAATTTTGTGCAGCGTCGTATTGATCCCCCGCATCTCCGCCCCCACTTCATCTTCCCGGATGGCAATTAACGTATAACCAAACTCGCTGCGCCGAATCCACCAGACCACCCACACGACAAAAAGCATGAACAACAAAAGTATATAGTAAAACAACGGCCGATTCAGATAAGGGGGCAGCGTCAAACCCGAACCACCGCCGGTTAAGGGCCGCAAAACCCGGACAATTTCCCGCACGGCCACAAAAGTGCCCAGCATGGCGATGGAAAAATACGCTCCCCGCAAGCGCAAGGTGGCCGACCCCAGTAGAATGGCAAAAACGGTTGCTACCACCGCCCCCACTAATAAAGCCGGCACAAAGGCCCAGCCCAACTGCGCCATCATCACCCCCGTGCCATACGCCCCCAGGCCAAAAAAGACTGCATGACCGAAATCATAATAGCCGGTAAAGCCGCCAATCATATTCCAGTCACTCACCAGGATGACCAGCATAAACATTTGCGTAAAAGAAAACAGCAGCGAATTTGTTACCAGCTTGGCTTCCGGGGCCACAAATTGGGGAACGGGCAGCAAAAAGAGGAATAAAATCAGAAGCGCCAGCGCCCATTTCCCCAGATGATATGTGCGCCACACCTGCATAAATTTGACCATTGTCTATTACCCCTCTGCCGGCCGCAGACTGCCGAATAAGCCTTGAGGTCGCACAACCAGCACCACCACCAGCAGCACATAAGAAGCCACCACGCCTAAATTGGTACCAATGCCGGGGACATAGGTGGCCACAAACACTTCAATCAACCCCAGCAGCAGACCACCCAGCAAAACGCCGGGGATGCTGCCCAAACCGGCAATCGCCGTAATGGCGAATGCTTTCAGCGTCAGCGCCGGCCCCATAAAGGGAAAAATGGGCTGAATAGGGCTGATCAACGTGCCGGAAGCTGACGTAAAGGCAATGGATAAAGCAAAGGTAAAAGCGTAAACGGCCGCAATCTCAATCCCCACAATACGCGCTGCTTCCCGGTTTTGCGCTGCCGCCCGGATACTTTTACCACGTCGCGTATGCTGCAAAAACAGGTACAGACCCGCCATCATCAACAAAGACATTATCAGAACAACCGACTTGGCCATGGGAATCGTGATGCTGCCTGCCCGCCAGAAACTGCTCAACACCGTGTCCACCGTGCGTGGTGTAGCCGAAAACATCAGCTTAAACGTGTTCGATATGATGATAGATAGGCCAAACGTCACCAATAACGAGATAAGATACGACCGGTCAATCACCCGGTTTATCAATATCTTTTGCAGGATATAGCCCACGATAAACATGACCGGAAACACAACCAGCAGGGCCAAAAACGGTTCCCAACCATACTGCTTATTCAAAACCCAGGTCAGGTACGCGCCTACCATCACAAATTCACCATGCGCCAGGTTAATAACGCCCATGACGCCCCAGATAATGGCAAAGCCCAACACCATCACCGCATAGAACCCGCCCAACGTGATGCCGTTAACAGATGCTTGTAAAAATTGATTCATAGCTGCTCCTGTTTTTGGTAATCGGTATTCGGTCATCGGTCATCGGTTAGTTGCCCACCGATTACCGATAACCGTTTACCGATTACCGACTACCGCTCATCCCACGGCGGCATGGGGTACTGCAAATCCGATACGGCCGCTTCTTCCGGCGCAACGACCAGAATTTCGCCGTCCTGAATCTGGATAGCGCCCATCGGCTTACCGACATTCTTGCCGGTATCGTCAAAGTTGATGGGACCGTAGAAGGTCACTACGTCCAAGTCATACAACGCCTGCCGCACAGCGTCCATATCCATGCTGCCGGCCGCTTCAATAGCCAGTTGCAGGGCCAGAGCCGTCGCTGTGGATTCAGCTGCCTGGTATGTAGGCGGTTCGCCCCACATGGCTTCGTAACGGTCGTTGAACTCAGCGGCCGTGCCAAAGTATTCATCTTTCCAGGACATGGACTTTTCCCACTGCGTCGGGCCAATGATGTAGTTAGCTGCATCGCCTACTTCAGACACAAATTCCGGGTTGCTGGGGCCAACGGTAATGATCATGGCGTCCGGTGAGAAGCCTAATTCTTCAGCCGCCCGTACAAAGAGCAGCGCATCGTTAAAGTGACCACCGCCGACGAACACGTCCGGGTCCAGATCGCGGAACTTGGTCATAATGGCAGACACGTCGGCCACGTCTTTGGGATATGTTTCCACAGCCAGAATATCCAGACCGTATTCTTCGGCCCATTTTTCCGCACCAGCTCCTACGGCCGAGGGGAAAGCTGTATCTTCATAGGCGATAACAACAGATTTAGCCCCTTTATCGCTAACAGCTTTGAGAGCGGATTGGGTGTAATTTCCGGCCGGAGTGAGGACGGCAAAGATGTTCTGGAAGCCGCGTTCAAAAATTGCTTCAGACGCGCCGTTGCCTTCCACCATGATGACGCCGTATTTTTCGGCAATGGCGCTGGTAGCCATCGTCAGACCGCTGGAATAGGGGCCAAGCAGGTAATCTACTTCGTCTTCAGTGATGAGACGTTCTACCAGGTTGGCGGCCGTATCCGGGTCGCCTTCGTCATCATAGTAGACGATTTCGACGTTGTAACATTTGTCGCCTACCTTGATGCCGCCATACTCATTGTTCACCCAATCCAGCCAGGTATTGTAACCCTGACGGGTGTCTTTACCTTCACGGGCGTACTTGCCGGTTTCGGAAACGGCCGCGCCCAAAACGATGGTGTCTTCACATTTGGCCGCCACTTCCTCGGCCGGCATGGCTTCTTCAGTGGGGGCTGTCTCTTCAGCGGGAGCGGCCTCTTCGGCCGGGGCCGCTTCCTCGGCCGGGGCTGCCGGTTCCGTCTGCCCGCCGCAGGCTGCCAGACCTAGCAGCAATACCAAAAACAGGGGTAAAAACTTGAGATACTTACGATATGACATGATCATCTCCTCCTATCTATGTAGATGTGGGATAAAAATGGATAAAACGCCATGAAGCAGTTTTGCCTATGGCGGTCAGGATACTTTCAGTTTAGAGGAAAAGACGTAATGAAGGCATAAAAATAGAAGGGGAAATGTAAACAAGTTATAAAAATGTAATTGGCAATTGGGTAACTGAGTAATTATCTAATTACCCCAATTGCCCAGTTACTCAGTTACCAAACCTGTAGCCAATCCCATACTCCGTCTTGAGATATTCGGGGTGAGCCGGGTCTTTTTCTATTTTGCGGCGCAGGCGGCCGATGTAGACGCGCAGGTATTCCGCTTCGTTGCCGTATTCCGGCCCCCAGACGGCTTGCAGGATGCGGCGGTGGGGCAGGGCTTTCCCCTGGTGGCGCATCAGGTAGTGGAGCAGGTCGTATTCGGTTTGGGTCAGTTTGAGGCGTTGGCCGCGGCACACGGCCGTCATCCTCTCCTCATCCAGTTCCATATCCCCATAGCGCAACACCCGCCGCTCCCCCGTCCGGCTTTTACCCCAATCCAGCCGCCGGAAGATAGCCCGCACCCGCGCCAGCAGTTCATCCACGCCAAACGGCTTTGTCAGGTAATCGTCCGCCCCCATGTCCAGAGCCGCCACCTTGTCCGACTCCTCCCCCAGCGCCGTCAGGATGAGGATGGGTACGGTGGAGGTCTGGCGGATGCGGCGGCACACTTCCAGGCCGTCCATGTGAGGCATCATCACGTCCAGAATGATCAAATCCAGCCGTTCCGTGTTGAAGAAGGCCAGCGCTTCCAGCCCGTTAGCCGCGCTGAACACCTGAAAGCCGCGCGCTGCCAGATTGCGGCTGATAAATTCCCGGAGCGGTTTTTCGTCGTCTACAACAAGGATGTTTTGGGTCATGGGATGGGGAGATTGGAGATTGGAGATTGGGGAATTGGAGATTGGTCGTAATCGCCAACCTCTAATCTCAAATCTCTAATCTCTACCGGTAAGGTGATGCCGAAGATAGCGCCGGGCTGGGCAGATTTTACCCAGACACGGCCGTCGTGGGCTTCCACAAACCCTTTGGCGATAGCCAACCCCAGGCCGGTGCCGCCGATGCGCCGCGTCAGGCTGTTATCTACGCGGTAGAAACGGTCGAACAGTTTGTCGCGCAAATCTTCGGGCACGCCCGGCCCGTAATCGCGCACGGTGATGGTGACGGCGTTTTGCTCGAATATGGTGCGCAGTTCGATGGGGGTGTAGGGAGGTGAGTATTTGAAGGCGTTTTCCAGCAGGTTGCGCACGGCCGTTTCCAGGCGCGGTACATCCAGGGGAACCAACGGCAAATCATTTGCCAAATCCAACTGCAAACGGCCGTTCAACGACGGCCGTATCCCCCGCACCGCCTGCCGCACCACCTCATTCACCCCATACGGCTCCCGCCGGATGTCCAGCAGCCCCGCCTCAATGCGGGACATATCCAGCAGATTCTTCACCAGCGCTGCCAGCCGGTCGGTCTCCTGGCTGATCGTCTGCAAAAATTCCCGCTGCGACGCCTCATCCCAGGCCACATCCTCCGCCAGAAGTGTGCTGGCGTACCCTTTGATCGTCGCCAGCGGCGTGCGCAGTTCGTGGGAGACGGTGGAGAGCAGGGCCGACTTCATTCGATCCAGTTCCTTATCTTTGGTCACGTCCTGCCATAATTGGCCCCGGCCGATCAGTTCACCAGCGGCGTCGGTCACGTCAAACAGATGCAGGCGCAAATCCCACTGACGGCCGTTCCCGGAAAAAGGCAGATCAAACGTGCGCGGCCCCGCGCCAGAGAGTCCTGCCGCCAGCAGCTGCCGCGCCTGATCGGGATCGTCTACGGCCGTCAACAAATGTTCCAGCAGCGCCGCCGAAGATTTTTGCCGCGCTTGCCCCCGCGATAGATGTAGCCAGCGCAGTATCTGTTGGTTACAGAACAGGATACGGCCGTCCATGCTCTCCAGAATCAAGCCGTCGCTCAAACTTTCCACAATCGCTTCCAGGCGGCGCGTCTGCTCCTGCAAGCGTTCATCCGTCAGGGCAAAGAGGGCGGCGTTTTCCATGGCGATGGAGGCGTGATGGCCGAAACTGGAAGCCAGTTCCAGTTCGCTGTAGCTGTAGCGGTAAGGAGCGTCTTTGTAAAGCAACAGCACCGCCGGGGGCGCGTACTGCGTTTTCAGGGGGATGGCTAGAACTGAGTGGAACCCTTCGGTGCGGGCGCGGGTACGCAGGTTGACGAAGGCCAGGTCGGTTTCCGTATCGGCCACCTGGATGGGCGTCTGGTTGCGCAGGGCGCGCATGGAGGGTGAGTTTGGTTCGCTGGGGGCGATGCGTAACTGCTGCACGTACCCGGCCGAAATGCCCCGGCTGGCCCGGATGCGAAACACCCCGGCCCGTTTGTCCAGCGCGACAACGGCCGTGCGCTCCACCTCAAACAACGTCTGCACCTGATCCAGGATATTGTCAATCACCTGGGCCTCGTCCAGCGATGAAGCCACTGTCCGGCTGGTTTCCAGCAGTGTCGCCAGTTCCCGGAACCGCTTGTCTGTCTCCTGTTTCATCATCACCAGGGAACGGGACAGCGCGCCGATTTGATCCGGCCGCTGCGCCAGGCGATCCATCTCCGCCTGCTCCTCCGGGCGCACATCCCCGCGCCAACGGGTGATGCCGCTGTACGATTCCAGGCATTCTATCGGTTGGATAACCTGCCGGGACAGCACCCACCAGGAAAACAGGCCGCCCGCCAGGTAAACCAGCAGGGCCGCCAGCGCACCCCAGCGCAATAGCTGCAACGGGGCAAAAACCACGTCGGTAGGACGCTGCAAGAGAAGCTGCCAATTTGTGCCGGGCACGGCCGTTACCGTGTGCAGCCATTTATTCAAATCCGGGTCCTGGGTAATAAAAGAGCCGCTGCTTGCCGGTGATCGGTAACTTTGCGCCTGTTTGTGGACGCGCCATTGCCAGGCAGACCAGTTTACGTCGTCCGGCAGGGCAAAATTTTGCTCGCGCCGGAACAGTTCCTGCCCGTTTTCTCCCAGCACGGTGACGATGGCGGCCTCGTTAGCGCCGGCCAGGGGAAGCCACACGTCCAGATTGGCGGCAAAATTGTCCAGATCGGGGGATTGGCCGAGGCGGGCGGCCAGGTTGGTGGTTAATGTTTGTTCGGCGGCCGTCCATTCCGCTTGCAGCCGGCTGCTCGCCAGCCACGCCAGCAGCGCCATCCCCGCCAGCAAAACGGCGGCGAACAACAAATACAGCCGCAGCAGCCGCAGGCGCAAATCTTCCCCTTTTGCCGGGATTGCCTGACTTTCAATGGGAGTAAGGCTGTTCTGCCTGCCGATATTCACGCCGCCTCCGTTGTCAAATGAAGGAATGATGGTTCATTGTATTCAGGAACAGGCTGAGAGGCAAACGGCCGTATACCTATTTGCAAATGAGGGGGATAAGTTTACAATAGCTTTATGGATGAGTTCGTGACGGAATACGGCCGTATCATTAACACAGATTCGTTGACATACATGCGCAGTTCTGTGGCCGACGAATCTATAGACTTGATATTCACCAGTCCTCCCTTTGCCTTACTGCGTAAAAAGGATTACGGTAATGTGGCCGAAGATGAATACGTAGACTGGTTTGAGGCGTTTGCCCGCGAGTTTTATCGAATTTTGAAACCTTCCGGCTCCCTGGTAATTGACATTGGCGGTTCGTGGATTCCTGGGCAGCCAACGCGCAGTTTATATCATTTCGAGCTGTTAATCATGCTGTGTCGCAAGCTTGAATTTCATCTAGCTCAGGAATTTTACTGGTGGAATCCATCCAAACTGCCTACGCCGGCCGAATGGGTTAATGTGCGCCGTATTCGGGTTAAGGATGCTGTGAATTCCCTCTTCTGGTTAGCCAAAACACCTTGGCCCAAAGCCGGCAACCGGCGCGTTCTCACGCCTTATAGTGATTCTATGCTGGATTTAATCGAAAACGGATACCAGGCCAAACGCCGTCCCAGCGGGCATGACATCAGCGATAAATTCCAGCGGAATAACGGCGGCGCAATTCCGCCCAATTTATTAGCTATCCCCAACACAGAAAGCAATTCTCACTACCTACGTTACTGCAAGGAACAAGGCATCAAGCCACATCCGGCCCGTTTCCCGGCGCGCCTGCCAGAGTATTTTGTGCGCATGTTGACAGACGAAGGCGATCTGGTGTTTGATCCGTTTGGCGGTAGCTGCGTTACCGGAGAGGTTTGCGAATCCCTGAAGCGGTGCTGGATTTGTTGCGAAACTGTACCTGAATACGTTGCCGGGGCCAAAGGGAGATTTGCTCCTTCGGCAAACAGCAGCAGCGGCGCTGAACCAGGGTATTACAAAATTTACAGTTCTTCCGCTTTGTGGAATGAAGCTACCGAAGATTCTTTACCGGCCGATGGGGGACGCACCCGACCCGTTCCCAAACAAAATGGCAGCGCTGCGCCATTGCCAACAACTGCCCCAAAAGACAAAAAAGCAAAACACAAATCGGACAAAATTATCCAACGGAGTTTGTTTGATTAGCTGACGCACTATGCCGCGATTACAAACGTCACAACTCCTGCAATCCATTACAGATGCTTTGGCGGAAAGTGACGCTACGGCCGTACTCATCTCCTCGTCACGTAGAAATCCCCGTCGTTTTGTTGTCCAGGCCGGACAAAACATGTTCGAAATGTGGGTTTATATCTGGACTTTGACACATGGCGGCGGGGCTGCTCGACCTAAGCATGAGTACCGTATCCAGATTACCGGTATTACGCCGCCATTGGAGATGAATCCTGCCGGGCCTACCCTCCTGATTGGCTACGAACCCAATCTTGGCTGTTTTGCCGGATTTGACTTAAACAAACACCGCCGCTTTTCCACGCGCTCCCCTTCCATTCAAATTCCCATTACGGCGCTCCACACTGCTTTACAGGATGGTTTTTCTTTCGTGACCAAAGGGAACGAAGAAATTGCTATCGGTTTCCGCCCGGATCAATTCCTGGCTTACGCGCTAAATGCGGACGTTTTGCACGCTCAAGGAGCAGACACAGCAGCCATAGATTTGTTGGTGCGGGCGGCGGCTCTGGAAGATATTTCTCCCGTAGAAATGGAACGTATTCCCGTAGAAAGACAACGTGTGGTGCAAACTGTCTCCCGGCTTTCGCGGGATTCCGGTTTTCGCCGCCGGGTGATTACCGCTTATGAGCAACGCTGTGCCGTAACCCGAATGCAGTTACGATTAATTGATGCGGCGCACATTTTGCCGGTTGGCGTTGAAGGCAGCAATGACGAAGTGGCAAATGGTTTATGCCTGTCGCCAACTTATCACCGCGCCTATGATCGCGGTCTGATCTATCTGGATGAGGATTGGATCATGCGGATAAATAGAGAAAAGGAAGAAGAATTGCGTCAGGTGGGATTGGCTGGTGGTCTGGAAGATTTTAAGACCTACCTGGATGTGCGTATCCACTTGCCCCAGGAAAGATCGCAACGGCCCGACGCAGCTTTTATCCGCGCAGCTAACCGCTTCCGTGGAATTACTTGATTTTTCAATCGAAAATCATCAATGTCACCGGGTAACGTATTGCCCGAAAATTGTTAATCTCCCAGCCGTTCCAGGATGAACCAGGTGAAGGG
>JALUPA010000336.1 GCA_027054335.1 Ardenticatenaceae bacterium | reverse complement strand
GACCTCCAGAATCTCTCACACAGCGGATGAAATTGACAGACTCCCGTAAGCCTGTTGCATTGGCTCCAGACGCACGGAAAGTGCTTGCTTTCGTAAGCATGTTCTATGGACTTTGACACAGTCAGAAATCTGTTCTCAGCCCTCGCAAGATGATCTTGAGTCAAAGCAAGCGGTAAGAGGGCTGAATCCAGAGTTATATTCGGACTAAACTGCCCAGACTTAAGCTTTCTTCGTTGAACATGCAGTATCGCATAGGCTCCAGCGTGGACTTCTTTCACCACGAGAGTCTTCGTAGCTATGAATGCGTAGGTCTGGAGCTGTGTGTCCGTAAGCAACTTGTTGCCCCAGCCTCTGAGTCCCCATGAAGTCGTCTTGAAGTCCACAAGCATGTGCTGTCCAGCGTGAGTCTCTGCAAGCAGGTCAATTCGTCCAAGCAGACTCCATTTGGACTCTGGCTCTGTGTATGTGAGCTTTAGCTCACATTTTGCATTCTTCACTATGGAGCGAAGCTCCTGACCTGCTCCAGCGGTAAGAAAGTATTGGATGGCTCTTACGAAGGTATCTATGTCCGCTCTGGCGTCTTCATAGACTCTTTCGTCTCCAGCCTCAATTAGTCTATTTATGGACTCCTGGAGCCTCAGGACTCCAGACTGTATAGCCTCATCTTTATCTGTTCCAGAAAAATAGAGCTCAAGCGTGTGATGAAAGGCTTTTCCGAATTCTGTCGCAACAGAGCCTTCGCTCTCTCTTGTTAGCATGAGTATGTGTCTAAGAAAGAACTCACGAGGGCACCTCTCAAAGGTGCCCATCTTCGTGTTATCAAGCCATTTTTCAAGCTCCACAGTTAGCCTCCTCTTTTGCTCTCTGTTCTTGGAGCTCTATACACTTGCTGTAAACGTCAAGAAACACCTTTTCAAGGTCGTCGGCAATAGCCTTTATTATGTCTATCTCCTCAAACCTTTCTGGTTCTAAATACTTGCATCTGCCAGAGTCCCAGACCATTATAATAGATGCACCAAGCTGGTCTCTGATGGCAAGATTTATGGTTTTAAAGTTTGACTTAGGATCCTCCTCAATCAGGTCTGCAAGATAGTTCTGCAACCTTGCAGTCTCCCGCAGCAGGGCTGCGAAGTTTCTCCTGTTCCACTGACTGGCTTGTAGCCATTCTTTAATCTTCAGATCTCCCATT
>JALUPA010000335.1 GCA_027054335.1 Ardenticatenaceae bacterium | reverse complement strand
CCCCAAACCAAAACCGCCCGCGCCCAAACCATCCCCCAAAAAGAAGGAACCGGCCAAACAGCAGCCCCTCTGGGAAGCTTTGCAAGAGATGGAGCAGACCCGGCCCAGGTACGAGGATGAATTGATGGAAGAAGCTATCGCCCTGGTACGCCAGCTAAACAAGGCGTCCACCTCCCTGTTGCAGCGCCGCTTCCGCATTGGCTACACTCGCGCCGCCCGGATGATTGACGCCATGGAGGAGATGGGCATCATCGGCCCGCCCACCGGCACCAGCAAGGCCCGTGAAGTGTATCCCGCACCGGAAGAAACGGCCGAAAATGCCGCAGAAGATACCGAAAATTAAGATGCCGCGGATTACGCGGATTAACACGGATAAAATCCCGTAAAAATCCGCGCAATCCGCGGCAAAATACAACTATGACCCATTTAGAAGGGCAGGAACGCGCGGAATATGTGCAAAATATGTTTGCCCGCATTGCCAGCCGGTATGATTTGATGAACCGGCTGATGACAGGCGGGCAGGATTTGAAGTGGCGACGGTACGTGATTGAACAGGCGCGGCTGCCGGAAAACGGCCGTCTCCTGGACATCGCTACCGGCACGGGGGACATTGCTCTGGAAGGACTGCGGCAGACGCCCGGTTTGCAGGCTGTTGGCGGCGACTTTACCATTGAGATGATGCTGGCCGGCAAAGCCATCCCGGAACGGCAGGCGATCCAGTGGGTGACGGCCGATACGCTCCACCTGCCTTTTCCGGACGCCACGTTTGACGCGGTGACATCCGGTTTCCTCATGCGCAATGTGATTGACGTGCCGGGGGCGTTTCGGGAGCAGATGCGGGTGACGAGGCCGGGCGGCCACGTGGTGGTGCTGGAGTCCAGTCCGCCGAAAGATAACTTGTTACGGCCGTTCATCAAAATTCATCTCAACCATGTCATCCCCACCCTAGGCCGGCTCATCACCGGCGAATCAGAAGCGTACAGTTACTTGCCGGACAGCACCCAGCAGTTCAAACACCCGGACGAACTGGCCGGTATCATGTGCCAAACCGGCCTGATCAACGTCCACTACAAAATGTTCATGTTCGGTACAATCGCTATCCACACAGGGCAAAAACCAAAAAATGACTTTACCGAAAAAACTGCAAAGGACGCAAAGATCGCAAAGAATTACCAGAGAAAAATCCAGATAAATCCGTGCAATCCGCGGCTTTTTTCGGAAGATTCAAAAAATTGACTTGCAACTGTACCTTTTTACCGGGAAAGTTCATCCAACAAAGCGTTTAATTCCTGTGGGGGGATATTGACTCGATCTGATTTAGCATACAGAAGTAGCAAGTAAATTATTTGCTCAGGCTCATCTTCCAAATAATAGAGTAGGCGATAGCCGCCGCTCTTTCCCTTTCCTGCATCTGTGTTGCGCAAGCGCAATTTCCGTATGCCAGAACTGCCGGGAATAACAACGCCTAACCGGGGGGTTTGTAACAGCACCTGAAGGGCGGAGTGAACGTCGCTTTTTACATGCCGGTATCTTTTCTTCAGCTTTTTGATACTGCGCTTAAAGGAGGGGGCAAAAACAACTTTATAACTCATCCAATGCTTGTTCCCAATCAAGTACGGGTGGTTGCTGCCTGGCGCGAGACAGAATTTGACGCAGTGCCTCAGACGCTGCCAGAACAGCGTCTTCTGATTCTTCTTCACGGTTCAGCAGGTTGTCTACAATGATTTCCATTTGGTTAAATGAAGTAATATCAACCAAAACTGCTTTGGCTTCTCCTTCTTCGTATACAACCGGAAAACGCTCTTGAATCCAAAATGTTGTTTCTGTCATAATAATTCCCTGCGTAAAAATACAGTTATCTAACCTCTTTCTATTTTACCATAGCTTCGCGTACTTTTGTCATTTTCCCACCTCAAACGTGACACACGCCGCAGACTTCGCAAAATTCGGCCGTTTCTCCGGCATGAGACAACCCCATCTTTTGCCGCATGGCCAATAGCTTTTCCACTTCGGCCGGGGGCATCGGGCTGTCTGTACCTAACTGAGCCAGCAAGTACCGGATGTAAGCGTGCCGTTCCAGCGTCTCCAGGCGCATAAATGCCTGCATCAGCGAATCGCCGACTGTCAGCGAACCGTGCCGCTGTAACACTAACCCGTCGTGGCGGCGAATGACTTGGCGCACCACGTCTGCATTTTCCGGGCTGGAGGGGGTGGCGTAGGGTGTGGTGGGGATGACGCCCAGAAAGACAATCGCTTCCGGCAGCAGGCAGTCGGCCAGAGAGACGCCGGCAATGGAGAGGGTGACGGCGTAAGGCGGATGGGCGTGGACGACGGCCTGGATGTCGGGGCGCTGGCGGTACGCTTCCAGGTGCATGGGGATTTCGCTGGTAGGCTTGAGGTGGCGCGGCCCGCCGATTTTCTTGCCGTCTTCGTTGACGATGATTAGCTGGTCCGGCTCCAGCAGTCCTTTGTGCCGGCCGGACGGGGTCATCAGGATACGGCCGTGTCCCAACCGCGCGGAAAGATTGCCGTCACTGGCTAAAATAAACCCTTTCTCATACATGAGACGGCCGATTTTGACCATCTCATGCCGTAATTGCAGTTCGTTTGTATACATAGTTGGGTAATTGGTAACTGGTAACAGGTAATTTCCGGTTACCAATTACTTTTCATACTGCTTCACTTCCTGGGCTAATCGCTTGGGACGGCCGTCAAACTCCCGCCAATCCAGTTCCCCCGTGGTGATTTTGACCAGAACGTCATTGTAAGCGGCATTAACCGGCGTGGGGATGCCCAGTTTTTCGCCATAACGGGCCACTGCGCCATTGTGGTAAATCACTTCCGTCTTGCCCTTGTTTTCCGCCAGATCAATGTAAAAGGAAGGCATCTTGTTGCCCCGGCCGCTCGTCACCAGCTTGGTCAAAATCGGCTTCAGCACAGAGCGGGGCATCCGGCGCACGCCAAACGCCAATTTTTTAGCTGAAGAGCCGGGTAAATTAATCACTTTGATCTTTTGCGCGTCCATCACATCCAGCGCCTCTTGCAGCATCCGCACTTCCAGATCATACATGCGGTCAGAAGTGTAGATGAGGCCGGGCCGCCGGTTCAAAATGGCAGAGGAGGCATTACCCACCATATTGAGCAGCGCTTTGGACCATTTCATGGATTCGTAGCTCTTGGCCGCCTCCGTATGAACGCCTGCTTTGCGGAACAGGTTAACCCATTCCTTGATTTTCTGTTTACGCTGCATGGGGGCCAGCATCAGGCCGCGCCCCTCTTTTTCCACAATGAGGTGATAAGAGGTTTCTTTACGGATGGGCGTCGTCACAGAACCGGCCACAATCTTTTCTGCGCCGAACTGCCGCACCAGAGGCATTTCAATATCAATGCCGTTGCCCGTGGTAATGATAGGAGGCGGATCGGGGGAAAAAGCAACCAGATGATCCAGGGCTGTTTGTAAATCATATGATTTCATACTCATCAACAGCAGATCATACGTTTGACCGTCGGCAAATGCCTGGGCAATGGAAGTTATGGCCACAGGCCGCGTGCGCACCGTGTGCCCTTTTTCTGTAATGTCCAGCCCCTGCTCATTGATAAACTGCGCTGTTACCGGCCGCGTAACCAGCGTCACCTCATGTCCCTGCTGCGACAAGCGGCCGCCTAAATAACCACCAACTGCCCCCGCCCCGTAAACCAGAATCTGCATACTTGCCTCTTTTCTCCGCAGATTTTGCAGATTACACAGATTGGTTTGTTAAAAAATCTGTGCTAATCTGTATAATCTGCGGATTCACTTCCTAATACACTCCCAATAAAATCCTGATGCCCCCGCTGAAAATCAGCCACAGCCATTGCTTTCTTGCCGGCCAATTGTACTTCCAGAAGTTGCAGCCCGCCGTCTCCTGTGGAAATGACCAGCGCACCTTGCCGCTCGACGACTAATCCGGGCTGATCTGCCGGAACATTGCCTGCGTAAAGCTGGGCCGCTCTGATTTTGAGCAGTTCGCCCCGCCAACTGGTGAACGCGCCCGGCCAGGGTGTCATCGCTCGGACGCGCCTTTCTAGTTCCGCCGCGCTTTGGCTCCAGTCGAGACGGCCGTCTTCCTTTTTGATCATAGGAGCATAGGTAGATAGGCTGTCGTCCTGCGGCGTAGGGGAGATACGGCCGTCTACAATATCGTCCAGATGCGTCTCTAGCAGTGCGGCGCCCAACTGCGCCAAACGGTCATGCAGCGTAGCGGCCGTATCGGTCGGTGCGATGGGCGCGCTGCGGCAAACGTAAACCGGGCCGGTATCCAGCCCCACATCCATCTGCATCAGACAAACGCCCGTTTCCGTATCCCCGGCCAGGATAGCGTGCTGGATGGGGGAGGCTCCCCGCCAGCGTGGCAGCAGGGAAGCATGAACGTTGATGCAGCCATGCGGCGGCAGTTCCAGCACGTGCGGCCGTAAAATCTGACCAAAAGCAGCCACCACAATCACGTCCGGCTGCCATTCCCACAGAGGAGCGGCGGCCTCTTTGCGGCGCAGCGATTTGGGCTGGTAGACAGGGATACCAGCAGCCTGGGCTACGACCTTGACGGGAGACGGCCGTAACTTTTTCCCGCGTCCGGCCGGTTTATCCGGCTGCGTCACCACGCCGACCACCGTCTGCGTTTCGATCAATTTCTGCAAGGCAGGCACGGCAAAATCCGGCGTACCCATAAAGACAACTTTACTCATGTCGCCCATTCTAACCTTGATTAGTTTGATTGCAACTTGTTGACGGCCGTTATAATCCCCCTTACAATTAACATAAGTGAAGTAACATCTGACCACCCTTATAGAACTGCACAGGAGGCAGCATATGGACATCAATAAATCATTAACTTTTGTCACTGAAGATGAGCAATGGATCACCAAAATTACCATCGGAGCCGTTATGGCCGTCTTGTCCATCTTTATCATCCCGGCTTTTTTTCTCACGGGCTATATGGTACGCACAGCGCGTAATGTAATGGATGGTGCAGACCAGCCATTACCGGAATGGGATGATTGGGGTGGGTTATTCATGGACGGGTTGTACATCTTTATCGCTATGCTTGTTTACTCCCTGCCTTTTATCCTGGTGGTGTTCTGCGCCATTTTATTGGCTGGTTTGGCGGCTGGTTCCGCCGGTAGTGATTTTGGGGATGTTATGGCTGGTCTGACCGCCCTGGGTATTTTTGTCATTGCCTGCTTGAGCATTATCTGGATGCTTGTTTTACTGGTCGTAGCGCCGGTAATCGTTGTGCAATATGCCCGGCTGGGCGAACTTTCTGCCTGCTTCCAGTTCAGTGAGATTCTGGCCTTGACCCGCGACAATATCGGGGATATTTTACTGACGGTATTGGTTATATTTGGCGTCAGCTTCGTTCTGAGCTTCCTCGGCATTATTCCGTTTATTGGCTGGATACTCTCTTTGGCCGGCCGGAGTTATGTCGTGGCCGTCAGCGGCCATCTCTATGGGCAGCTTGGCGCTAAGATGGCCGGCGGCAAGGAAAAAGATTTATCTACTTTATAAAATTTGTGGTTAAATAAAAAAAACCGGACTTCGTGATGAAGTCCGGCTTTTTGTTCGTTTTGCAAATTAACTCTTAAGCGTGTTGGCCTCGTCGGGTACGGTGTCCATCACGGCCGTAAACTTGGCCTCATCCTTTTGCGGGAATTGAATGTCAATGTCATCATCCCCGTTACTGCTACTGACTAATACGGGGGGATACGGCCGTCGGCCAAACTTGGTCAACGCTACGGCTCCCAGACCCATCCACAACAGCACAATGGTTACAATGACCTGAATGGCATCCAGCGAAAGTGCATCCAACGCCCCCAACAAAAGAATGAGAACGACGACGCCCAGGACGGCCGTACTCTTCAACCCGCGATTCTTCAGACGTAAAATCCGGGCCAGCCAGCCGCCAAACACTGTCCCCATGGCCAGCCAGCCAAACAAGACAGCCAGACCATACACCACGCTCAAGCCAAACAGGATGGGGAAACCCAACAACCCAATGAGAACGAAGGTTAGAATCGCCGAGACAATCAGCAAAAACAGGAGCAGAATAGGCACGGCAAAAGCCGTCAGGAAACCAACTACACCACTGGCCAACGGCCTTTGCCGGGCGGAGCCGCTTACTCGCTCTAATGACTGCGGGAAAACGGCCGCTGCGCCAAAAGCCAGCAATCCCATAAACAAACTGGCAAACGCGGTACCCACC
This sequence comes from Ardenticatenaceae bacterium, assembly GCA_027054335.1. Classification (GTDB taxonomy): domain Bacteria; phylum Chloroflexota; class Anaerolineae; order Promineifilales; family Promineifilaceae; genus JAJRTP01. The sequence goes on along the minus strand of JALUPA010000335.1, from coordinate 24,394 downwards.
ATTTCGCCCCAAAAACTTCTTTGATGCGGCAGTTCCGGAGGGGGCGGCGGAGCCTCTACAGACCCTGGAGAACGTTGGCCTATCTGGTTCATAAACCCGCCCATACTGGCAATGAAGGGTACGCCTAACGACACACAGTCGGAACTGGCCGATATATCTCCAGTAATGGAACCGTTGAATACCACGCAGTCGCCGCTGAATACGGCCGTTTCTCCCAAATTCAAATCACCGTTAAACACAGCCACATCCCCGGAAACCGGGCCATTGATCGTAGCATCACCGTTAAACACGGCCACGTCTCCGGAAACCGTCCCGTCAATCGTGGCGCTACCGTTAAACACAGCAATGTCACCGCTGACAGTGGCTCCATCTTCGATTTTCAGGTCTTCGCCAAAAACAGCCACATCATTGCGAATGACCTCATCAGACCCCACAATCGTTTGGGCAAATACGGCCGTAGGCAGCATCAGCGCCCCAAACAGCAGTAGCAAAAGTAAAATTCGACGTTTCATAAGCATCCCCCATCCATTAAATTCGTGTTGGCTGTTGGGCCAACTGGCGGTAAACCCCATTCCACAACAGAACCAGACCTACCATAACAAAAAGCAAACCCCAAACCGCCGGATATTGGCCGGCCAATTGGCCCAGCCCATTCCCCAACGCTTCCAGCACCGTCATCGCCACAGACAAGCCGCGCTGGGCCGCCTCGGCAAAACCGGCCATTGAGCCGCCGGCCAGCAGCGTCACCATCGTCACCACTACCAGTACCGGCAAGATGCCCGCCAGCCACAGGGCCGAATAGACCGCACCCAAGGCCCACAAGCGCAGCTTCCGGTTAGGCAGCCGGGCCACCGTGCGCTGGGTAAAGTCAGCCGCCGGACTGAGCGCCGGCGTTTGACGGAACAGCGTATCAATTGCCAGCACCGCCTCCCATTCCTGCCGGCATGGCGGACACGCGCGCAGGTGAGATTCCAGCTCAAACGCCTGTTCGGCTACAAGCTCACCATCGAGCGCGTCCATCATAAGGGCATAATATTTATCATGTTCCATAATGCTCTCCCTTCATTTATTCATACTTCTATACCGCCACACCTTCGGTCACGGGATGCAGCCCTTTGACCACACCAATTTCTGCCAACTGTTTCCGGGCGCGGAACAGCCGCGACTTTATCGCACTGACCGACGTATCCATCACTGCGGCAATCTCCTCATAAGACATCTCATACCAATACCGTAAAACCACCGCTTCCCGATAATCCGGGGCCAGTTCCTGGAGCAGTTCTTGCACCAAGTCCTGCTGTTCCCCCTGCACCATCTGCGCTTCCGGCGCGTCCGTTTTATCAGACATTAGGGCCGGGTGCGGGGCCAATGGTTCATCAAGTGAAAGAAGAATGGCGCGGCGTTTCCGCAGTTGGTCAATGCAGTAGTTCGACGTAATGGAAAGCAGCCAGGTGCTGAATTTATGATGGGGATTGTAGCTGCTCAGTCGCGTAAAAGCGCGAATAAATGCTTCCTGCGCTGCCTCTTCTGCTTCGCCAGCATTGTTCAGCATCCGGTACGCCAGGTTGTAGACTGGCGTCTGATATGCTTCAATAATTTTACCAAAGGCGTCTTTATCGCCTTGCCGAGCCTGTTCCAGCCAGACCTGTTCTTCGTTCAACTTTTTATCTCCTGACATCCATCATTACGCAGTATACCAACAAAAGTTGCGTGATGCGCGAAGGCTGATGCGTGTTATACCTTCACGTTCTCACGTTTTTACGCCTTGACAAATCTCACTTTGGCATTATACTCTCTTGTCATATAGATGATCATCAATACAACGTTAGAAATATGTTAGATTCAATTACCTTCAGCAAAGCGCTGGCCGATGAAACCCGGCAAGCCATTATGAAAAACCTTTGCTGCCAATGGCTTAGTGTCAATGAAGTAGTGGCTCGCCTGGGCAGTGTGTCCCAGCCCACCGTCTCGCATCATCTCACCATTTTGCGGGAAGCGGGGTTGGTCCACACCCGCCGTGAAGGCAAGCAGGTGTTCTACTCGCTCAACCAGGATGCCGTCTCGTTTTGCTGCGGGTTGCTGATGCAAAATTTTGCGCCGGAAAAACTGGATTTAGTCATGGGTGATTAGTGCCAGGCACGGGGTTAATGGTCTTGTCCATGTAGAAACTCAATACCCCGTGCCTGGCACTACCATCCCCTTTTTTTAATCAATTATATAGACAAATATCAATATGAGGTGAACACATGACAACTGTATCTCCCGATCAAATTTATGAAGAAGTGCAGGCCCGGTACGGCCGTATCGCCGACGAGTTTAAGCTGAAAGTACAAAATGACGCTGCCTGCTGCGACAGTGAGGCCGATTACTGTGGGGCCGACCTGTACGATACCGACCTGACCACCCTGCCGGAAGACGTTACCGGCCTCTCGTTGGGCTGCGGCGACCCCATCACTCTGGCCGGACTGGAAGCCGGCCAAACTGTGCTGGATTTAGGCTCCGGCGGCGGGATTGACTGCTTTTTGGCGGCCGAGCGTGTGGGGACATCCGGCCACGTCATCGGCGTGGACATGACGCTGGCCATGCTGGAAAAAGCGCGGCACAACCAGGCAAACCTGGGCGTGACCAACGTGGAATTTCGCCAGGGATTCATCGAGGATTTGCCGGTAGAGAACGATTCGATTGACGTGGTGATTTCCAACTGTGTCATCAATCTCAGCCCGAACAAAACGGCCGTATTCCGGGAAACCTTTCGTGTTCTCAAGCCGGGCGGCCGTATCGCCGTCTCTGACATGGTAACGCAGGGCCGCTTCACGCCGCAGGAACGAGCCGATATGTCCGCCTGGGCCGGCTGCATCACCGGGGCGGAGGACGTGGCCGATTACGTGGCTGCCATGAAGACAGCCGGGTTCACGGAAATATCAGTACGGGACAAGGCAGAACCGGACGTGGAACTGGCCGGTACTCCCCAGGATACGGGGTCAGCCCGGTTGTTTAGCGCGCGGATTACGGCCGTAAAGCCGCCAACATCCTCCGACGACGCCGGCAAACTGGGCAAAACCGAACTGCTGCCTGCACTTGATCAATTATAAACTCAACTCTTGCATTAACAGAGTTAAACATGCGTGGGGGATGGTCTTCATGTGGGCCAAAAGATGTAGGACGATTTTGTAAATCGTCCGGGCGATTTTGCAAATCGCCCTACAATGGGCGAAACGAAGACCATGCCCAAAATGAAAGTGACCACAGATAGAGAGACCATAGATTTTTTCTATCTGTGGTCTATTTGCAGGACAGATTTTGCGGTACAATAAGGTTTGTATTCAGGGGATAGGTTTGTTTTTTGGTTTTGGTGACCGCTATCATACAAAAAAACTACGTACCCCGCCTTTTTTATTGACTTTTGCAACACGCTCTACCTGCGTATCCGCCAACAATACCCCCGGATTGGCCTACTAATCAAGCGCGTTGCTTCAGAAGAAGAATGAATTTCGGACGTGTGAAAAAATGGTGGCCCATCCTCCTGATTTTACTTCTGGCGCTGGCTTTGCGGCTGGCGTTTCTGGTTGATATTCCCCCCGGCCTGACCCACGACGAGGCCAATCACGGCCGTGAAGCCATGGGTATTCTGGATGGGATTCTGCTTTTCTATTTTCCTCTCAACTACGGCAGCGAACCCTTCTACAGCTACACTGTGGCCGCCTTCATGCGCTTGTTGGGGGAAGGCGTCGTTGCCCTGCGGCTGGTTAACGTCATTTTTGGCGTCCTGGCAATTTGGGCCGCGTGGCTCTGGAGTAAACGCGCTTTTGACAACCGGACGGCGCTGCTGGCAGCCGTACTCACGGCCGTTTCCTTTTGGCCTCTCGCCACCAGCCGGGAAGCATTACGCGCCGGAATGCTGCCCTTCTTTATGGCCGCAGCCGTCTGGTTCTTCTGGAAAATTATTTACGCTGAAGATAATTTCTCACACCGTTTAGCATGGCCGACCATCGGTTTTGGCGTCAGCGTCGCCATCACCCTGCACATTTATCTGGCAGCGCGGACGGCCTGGCTGCTGTTCCCCCTGTTTCTGGTTTACCTGTTCCTCTGGCATCGTCCCGTTTTTCACCGCGCCTGGAAGCCGACGTTGGCGGGGTTGACGCTGGGCTGGCTGCTGGCGACACCTATGTTTCTGTACGTCCGGGCGCATCCTTACGTCCTGACGCGGCTGGACATGCTGGACGGGCCGCTGCAAGCATTACGCAGCGGGCAGATTGCGCCCCTCCTGCAAAATGCCAGCAGCGCGCTGCTGGCATTTATCTGGCCCGGCTATGGCGACCAGTTTTTGGCGTACAATATTCCGGGGCGGCCGGTTTTTGCGGCGGTTACGGCCGTATTTTTCATCGCCGGTAGCCTCATTTCCCTTTTTAGATGGAAACGGCCGTCCTACGCTTTCGTTCTTCTCTGGTTTGGTGTGGGCATCATCCCCTCCCTCATTACCGGGGCCACAGCCAATACCACACGCAACCTGGCCGCCCTGCCCGCCGTCTTTTTGCTGCCAGCCATTGGCTTTTGGGGGCTGGGTGATTGGCTGGCGGCCCGCTTTCCCCGCATCAAACCAGCCTGGTTGGCGGCGGCAGCGGCCGTCTGGCTGCTTATCGCCGGAAGCATTGCCGCCCGCGACTACTTCCTGCGTTGGGGGCAGGCAGCCGAGGTGCGGGACGCTTACCAGCACACACTGGTCGAAGAAGTTGCCTGGCTGCGCGAAAGCGGAGCGACGGCCGTTCTCATGTCCTCCGTCTACCCCGGCCCGGCGCATGACCCGTCCATCAGCAAGGTTCTGTGGGGATCGAATCAGCCGGATGAACGCTGGGGGGATGCCCGCTACGCCCTTATCTTCCCCAACGGGCAGAGTGTTACGGCCGTCATTCCCGCCGCCACGCCGCCCCATCCCGCCTTCACCCCCTTCCTGCAGGAACCGGAGACCATCCACCTGCGCCCCGACGATCTTAATCCCTTTTTTACCGTCTACCAGTTAGATAACTCCGGGCTGGCAGATTGGCTGGCGGGGGGTACTGCCGTTAACTTCAACGACGCCGTCACCCTGAAACACGCCCAATGGCTGGATACGGCCGTATCCCCCGGCGGCACAGCCCAGCTGCTCACCGTCTGGCAGGTTACAGACCCGGAGCGCGCCGGTCCGCGCGTGCCCCCCTTGTTCACCACCGATCTGGTCATGTTTACCCAGCTTTTGGACGAAAACGGCCGTCCCTTTGCCCAACGCGATTCCCTGGAAGCCCCCTCCTGGGACTGGCAGACGGGCGACGTCATCCTGCAAATCCACCCCGTTCCCATCCCCACCGATGCCGCCCCAGGCAGCTACCCGGCCATCGTCGGCCTGTATGATCGCGCCTCTGGCGAGCGGCTGCCTGTGCTGGATGGAGACGGGCAGGCTGTGGGAACGTATACGGCCGTGCCTGCCCTAACCATCCCTTGATCTCTCACACATCACGCTTTTACGCCTCACGATCTACTTTACATATTGTTAAAACCGGTCTATCATTAAGCGCATGAGCAAAGAAAACGGGGTCGAGCAGCTTTCTGTAGAGGAACTGGAGCAAATCCTTTACCGCAAAAAACGAGCTTTGCGCCAACAACGCTTAAAGCGGTTAAAGGAGGAAGGACGCTTGGTAGAAGTGGCCGGTTTAACGCCTCCGGCCGGCCAGCCGCCGTCTTTGCCCAAACCCAATGCCGCGCCAACCGGAGCCATGAGCCATTATGCGTTACTGGTGGATGAAGAAGGTGAAGGGGATACGGCCGTATCCCCCGCAACGACACTCCCGCCCCGCAAAAGCGGCAAAGCCCGCTGGCTGTTTAACAAAACCCTCCTGCTAATTGAAGTCGGCGCTGTGTTAGGCTTCTTCTTCGTCCTTTACAGCCTGTGGGACGTACAGAGCGAACTCAATACCGAACTGGATCAGGCCCAACGCGCCGAAGTAGCCGCTCTGGAATTGCCCACACCCACAGCTACACCCGTCATTGATCTCGTTGTCTTACCTACCGGCCATCGCTACGTAGCGGGACGTTCTCCCGAACCAGTAGAGTCTGGCGATATACCAGCCCACCTCTTGCCCGTCATGCAAGCCTACCAGTCGCCGCCCATTCCCACCCCTAGCCCGGAGCAAGCCCGCGTCATCAAAATACCGGCTATTGGCGTCAACCATCCCGTAGTAGAAGGCGTTTACGATTGGGAACAACTTAAACGAGGCGTCGGCCATCACATTGGCTCCGCCCAACCCGGGCAGATCGGTAACGTAGTCTTTGCAGCCCACAACGACATTTATGGGGAGATATTCCGTTACCTGGATCAACTCTCTCCCGGCGACGAAATTATCGTGGAGACTGACGTGCGCAGCTACACCTACGTCGTCACCGACATTGAGATCGTAGACCCGACCGACGTCTCCGTCATGGAACCCACCGATTATGCCAGCGCCACGTTGATCTCTTGCTACCCTTATCGCATCAATACCCAACGCATAGTTGTTTCCGCCGATCTGAAAACAGATTCGTAAAATTGTCAGGTAGCAGAGTGATTTGCTTCCCTGCAACCTTGCCACTTTGCCACCTTAACTTGTTTGACGTACTCCTGTCCATGTGTTATTATCTTGCCGTCATTCCGGTCGAGAAGGCCGGAATATTGTTGTTTATCGGGGCAAAAATATTGCCGCAAACAAAATGGAGAATTAGCTATTCGCAGAAGAAGACGCGCAAAACCAAAACCCATTACGATAAATTATCGTACAAACAGACGCATTCGCGCTCGTGAAGTGCGGTTAATTGATCAGAATGGGGATAATCACGGTGTTGTTCCTACCAGTAAAGCTTTGCAGATGGCCGAAGAAGCCAATCTTGATTTGGTAGAAGTAGCGCCTAACGCCAAGCCCCCCGTTTGTCGTATTATGGATTATGGCAAGTTTGCTTATGAAAAGACGAAACGGGAGCGGGAAGCTCGAAAACAGCAAAAGCAAATCGAGATAAAAACCATACGCCTGACGCCGCGTATATCTCCTTTTCACAAAGACGTTCATGTGAAAAAAGCGCGTCACTGGTTAGGTGAGGGTAAAAAGGTTAAATTTCAGGTGCGTTTTAAGGCCAGAGAAATTACCTACCCGGAATTAGGACAGATATTGTTGGAAAAAATTGCTGAAGAACTGTCTGATATTTCGGAAATCGAGCAAAAACCGAAACTGGAAGGGTGGTCAATGACATTGTTGTTGGCGCCAACTAACTGATACTTATACAGTTTAGAGAATTTGTTATTTCAGAAAGCCCCCTGAAAGGGCTTTTTTTATGAGGGTATAAAATGGCAAAAACAAAAACGAAGAAGTACAAACTGAAAACCTATAAGGCGGCTGCCAAACGTTTTCGCGTAACGGGTACAGGTAAAATTATGCGCACTAAAGGTGGCAAAAGCCATCTGCGCCGGCGCAAATCAAAGCGGACAAAAAACCTCTTTGACAAAATGTTGGTTGTAGAGAGCAAAGGCGACCGTAAGCGCATCATGCGTCTGGCCCCGTATATGAAGAAATACAAGGCTAATCCGCCGGCTTAATTTTATTAGGAATAATATCGCTGCCTGGCCTCGGTTGATCAGTGTTCAGTACGCAGTGTTCAGTGTGCACTGAAAACTGAAAACTGAACACTGAAAACTGAAATGGCTTGAGCGCCAGTTGCACACAAATGCGAGGTATGAATTATGAGAGTTAAAGGCGGGTTTACCACCCAGCGTCGTCACAAAAAAATCTTAAAGATGACCAAAGGCCAATGGGGCACGCGGAGCAAGTTGTTCCGTCGCGCCAATGAGGCCATGATGAAATCTTATTGGTATGCGTATCGGGATCGTCGTGTGCGCCGCCGGGAGTTCCGGCGTTTATGGATTACGCGCATCAATGCGGCTACCCGGCTGCATGGCTTGAGTTACAGTCGTTTTATGCACGGGCTGAAGCTGGCTGAAGTGGACTTGGACCGCAAGGCTCTGGCTCACCTGGCTGTGCGGGATGAGGCTGCGTTTGCCGCTGTGGTAGATGTGGCCCAGGAAGCCCTGGCCCAATAGCTGAGTTTCAGTCTAACCCCTCAACTAAATCAAACGCCGCACCTGGTATCGGGTGTGGCGTTTTTTTGTAACCGTTACGTAGGGAATGTGTAGTTGTTGGGGAGCGGAGGGGAGGGTATGATGCGGGGGATTGGGATATTGGGATATTAGAGATTATTGGAAGTAAAAATTCTCGCGCCAAGACGCCAAGATTTTTTCCTTTGCGCCTCTGCGTCTTTGCGCGATATAAAGTTAATTCCGATAATGTCCACATGGGTAATTGGTGATGGTCGGGAAGCAATGGTTGAAGGAGCATGGGTGGCTGCTGCTGATTATGGCAACGGCCGTATTCCTGCGCCTCTACAAATTAACAGCTATTCCGCCCGGACTGACCCACGATGAAGCGGATCATGGTATTACGGCTTTAAGCATCCTGAAGGGAACGCGGCAAATTTATTTTACGGTGGGTTACGGCCGTGAACCGTTTTTCGACTACGCCACGGCCGTTGTCATGCGTATTCTGGGGCCAAATTACATGGCGGGGCGGGTGACGGCCGTCATCTTCAGTCTCGTTCTCATCCTGGGGATGTACGCCTGGGTTAAATTGGCCTGGGACAAACCGACGGCTCTGCTCACGGCCGCCGGGCTGGCTGTGGGTTTCTGGCCCGTCATGTCCGCCCGCCAATCCCTGCGCTCCATCACCCTGCCCGCCCTGTTCGTCCTGGCCGTCTACTTTTATTGGCAGGCAATCAAGAGATTGGAGATTAGAGATTGGAGATTTGCTGCACACGGTGCAAAATCTCCAATCTCCATTCTCCAATCTCCAATTACCAATTACCTCCTCGCTGCCTTCTTCCTCGGCCTCACCTTCTATACCTATATTCCGGCGCGAGGGTTGTGGCTGGCGTTTCCTTTGATGTTGGGGTATGTGGCCCTGACCAACATACCGTTATTCCGGCGTATCTGGCGGGGGACGGCGGGGATGCTGGCGTTGGCCGGGGTGATTGGTCTGCCGTTGTTCTGGTATTTGCGGACGAATCCGGGGGCGGAGGTGCGTATTCGAGAATTGAGCGGGCCGCTGACGGCCGTTACCCAGGGTGACTTTTCCCAGCTTTGGGCCAACGCGCGGGCTGGGCTGCTGGCATTTTCCTTTGTTGGCGATACGGCTTGGCGTTACAACATTCCCGGACGGCCGTTCCTCGGCCTGATTATGAGCATTTTGTTTTACGCTGGATTGGTTGTGGCGGGTTGGTATGTGGTTCGGCCGTTGCGCAAACGCACCTCAGACGTCAATTTGCGGGGTGCAGCCAGCTTTTTAGCCTTGGCCTGGCTGGGGATCGGCCTGGCCCCTATCCTGATCACCGGGCCGGCATTGAGCATGACGCAGGCCATGGGAATGCAGCCGGTTTTGTATTTGTTTCCGGCGGTAGCAATTAGAGGAATTGAGACACGAATGGCACGAATTTTCACGAATTTTCGTGGTAATTCGTGCCATTCGTGTCAAATATTGGTTTGGGGCGGCGTGGTTTTGTTGTTTGCGGGGACGGCCGTACTCACCTTCCGCGACTATTTTGGGGTGTGGGCCAATGCGCCGGAGGTGCGGGTGCAGTATGAGACGACGATGGTCGAGGCAATGCGGTATCTGGACGAGCAGGATGTGCGGGACACGGCCGTATCCACCATCACCCCCGGCCCTTTCCACACCCCCGCGCTGGCAGCGATGACTCTGCAAAATGATGATGTGACGCCGCGCTGGTTTGACGGCCGTACCAGCCTCATCATCCCCCGTGCCGAAGAAAGCTTGCTCATTTTTCCCGGTTTTGCCCCGCTCCATCCGGTGTTACGGCCGTATCTGGCGGCAGACGCACCGGACGAGGTACTGCCCTTACGCGAAACTGACCTGGATCGGCCGTTGACGATTTACCGGATTGATGGCGAGGCGTTGGCCGCCGGGTGGCAAGACCAATTTTTGCCGGTGACGGGAAACGTTTTGTTTGGCGATGCGACACAACTGTTGGGGTATGCGTTGGGGGATACGGCCGTTGCCCCCGGCGACACGCTGCGATTGATCACCTGGTGGCAAGTGCAAAAACCCGTCCCCGGATTGCGCCTGTTCAGCCACATTTCCGGGGCGGATGGCGTGCCCTTTGCCCAGGCTGACCGGCTGGATGCTCCCAGCGACGCCTGGATAGCGGGCGATTGGCTGTTTCAGGTGCATGAGATTATGATTCCGGCGGATACGGCCGTGGGCCAATACCCCCTTACCCTCGGCCTCTACATCTGCCTCGCCCCCGCCTGCGAGCAAACCCAACGCCTCCCCGTCAGTGGGGACGGCCGTCCGGCGGGAGACAATTATTATTTGACAGACATTTCTATAACCAGGTGAACGGTAATCGGTAATCGGTAATTAATAACCGACCACCGACCACCGATTACCGACCACCGACCACCGATTACCAACATGACAAACCGACACGCCAAAATCCTCATCATAATCCTTACCTTCCTCGCCTTTGCCCTGCGGTTGTGGAATTTGGGGGGAATACCGCCGGGCTGGCGGGATGACGAGCTGATCAACTCCCTGGTCATCTCGCAGCGCGTGCTGGATGGGCAGTGGGCTGTCTATTATGCAGACGCTTCTGGGCACGAAGCATTGTACCATGTGTTGAACGCCGCCATGCTGGGGCTGTTTGGGGCCAACTGGGTGGGGATTCGCCTCCTCTCTGCCATCCTGGGCACGCTGACTGTGCCGCTGACGTGGCTGCTGGGGCGCAAATTGTTCAACAACACGGTAGGGCTGCTGGCGGCGGCCGGCCTGGCTTTCAGCTTCTGGTCGCTCATGTACTCCCGCATCGGCCTGCGCCACATCCTCATGCCCCTCCTCACCCTCCTCGCCTTCTACTTCTTCTGGCGCGCCCTCAAGCGCCGCCCTACCGATCACCGATCACCGATCGCCGATTACGGATTAGCCGCCCTCTTCATGGGACTCGGCTTCTACACCTACTTTGCCTCACGGGGCGTGCCGCTGATTTTGCTGGCATTTACAGTTTATCTGGCGTTGGTGGATTGGCCGTTGTTCCGGCGTAAGTGGCGGGGGATTGGGGTGATGTTTGCGGTTACGGCCGTCCTCGCTCTTCCCCTCTTCCTCACCCTCCAACAGCAGCCGGAATCTGAAGCGCGGGTGGCGGAACTGGCCGTGCCCCTGATAGAAGCCCGCAAAGGTAACTTTGAACCGCTACAACGGCACGTCATCGCCACCCTGGGCATGGCCCACGCCGACGGCGACGACGAATGGCTCTACAACATCCCCCACCGCCCTGTCTTTGGCCCCGTCGCCGCCATCTTCTTCTGGGCCGGCGTCGCCATTGCTGCCTGGTATGCGTTGAAAGGCGTATTACGTATTGCGTATTGCGTATTGCGTAAAGGGGGCGAGATGGCACGGAGGGATGGCATCTCGCTTGCCCAAGACCGTCCCGCGCCGTCCCGCCCCTACCCGTCACCTTGTCACCGTGTCACCCTGTCACCTTGTCACTCTTCTGCCTTCCTCCTCATCTGGTGGCTGGTGGGCATTTCGCCGGGGTTCATCAGCGTGCCGCCAGCCAGTCTGGGACATACGATTTTGGCGCAGTCGGCCTTTTTTATGTTGGCGGCGTTACCTGTTTGGAGATTGGAGATTGGTAATTGGAGATTGCGAGCCGTTTACGGCAAATCTCCAATCTCCAATCTCCAATCTCTTATAATTACAGGCCTGGGACTGCTTCTCCTCCTGTCCATTGTCACCCGCGACTTGCCCGATTATTTTGTGGAGTGGCCGGGACGGGGGATGGTGCGGTTTTTGTACCGGGCAGATATTCAGGACGTGGCGGACTATTTGAACGCTCATCCGGAAGTAACAGACGTAGGCATTACCGGCTTGCTGGCGGGGCCGTGGGATAAAGTGGCATTGGAGATTGATCTGGCTGGGGATACGGCCGTATCTCCCCGCTGGTACAACCCGCAGCGCGCCATTTTACTCAACCCGCCTCTCAGCTTTCGCGGCTACCCGGACGTGGCGGAGGCGTATGAGAATGCTTTCAGACAGGTTGCCGGCGGGGATCGGGCTGGTTACTATTCGCTGGCGCAGGTGAAAGAGGTACGGCCGTCTGGTAAACAAATTTGCTTCCAGAACGGCCTCTGCCTCATTTCCACCGATTATGATCGGGAAACAGGACGGCTGGAACTGGGCTTCGCGGCAGCGCGGGAACTGGATTTGCCGCCGAATCCGCTCATTAGCAACCCGCCGCCGCCAGGCGTGTACAGCGGGCCGCGCCTGCTCGCCTTCGGCCAACTACTGGACGCGGACGGCGCCTTTTTGGCCGGGGATGATGGCCTGTGGGTAGACCCGTACACGCTGCGGCCGGGTGACGTCTTCTTGCAGCAGCATTGGCCGCAGTTGCCGGAGGGGGCGGAACCGGCTACGGTCGTATTCGGCCTGTACGATCCCCTGACTGGGCAGCGCATTCTCACAGAAGACGGCCGAGATCATTTACGACTGGAGATCGAATCCGCAGATTGACGCAGATTGGCATGGTTCAAAAACCCGGAAAACCAGCTTAACACTTTGTAGGGCGATTTTGCAAAATCGCCCAGAGAACGATTTTGCAAAATCGTTCTACAATTTGGTAAAGATACTTTTGCCCAAAATGAACCATGCCCAATGGCCTCTGTTTGAAGGAAAACGTTCAAAAATAAGGTCACAGTTCGGTTTACCAATCATGCACCCTGAATGTCAACGAACCGGCCAAACAGCCTGAATATCCGGCGCTATGCTCATCTCTCACCAACCCACAGCCGACCCATCATTCCGCGGTTCACTGCCGCCAAGCAACACGCCGTCCGCAGCGCGCACAATGACCTGGCCGCCGCCGTAGTGCATTGGTTGGCCTTTGGGGGTTAGCTGGTGGCCGCGGCGCGTCAGTTCGGCGCGGATGTCGTCGGAGATGGCGGCTTCCAGCGCCACCTCCTTATCCCGCAGCCATTGAAAACGGGGCGCGTCCAGGGCGGTTTGCGGGTCCATGTCAAATTCCACCAGATTCAGCCCCACTTGCAGGTGCCCCTGCGGCTGCATAAAACCGCCCATCACGCCAAAACTGCTCCAGGCACGGCCGTTCTGCGTAATAAAACCGGGGATGATGGTGTGGTACGGTCGTTTCCCCGGCCCCGCTTCATTGGGGTGTCCCGGCTCCAGGCTGAAATTGGCCCCCCGGTTCTGCAACTGCACGCCCGTCGTTCCCGCCGTCAAGCCGCTGCCAAAGCCCATGTACAGGCTTTGAATCCAGCTTACCATGTTGCCGTCACCATCCGCCACGGTCAGGTAAACGGTGTCGCCGTGCGGCTGCGGTTGGCCGGGGGTGGGGGATAGAGATTGGAGATTAGAGATCAGAGATTGGCGTTGTTGGGTGTAAGTGTCGCTGAGGAGGCCGGTCAGGGGAATGGCGGCGTGGCGGGGATCGGCGATGTAGGCGTGGGCGTCGGCAAAGGCCAGTTTGATGGCTTCGATGAGGGTGTGGTAGTAATTGGCCGTGCCGTAGCCTATGGTCTGTAAATCAAAACCGCGGGCGATGTTCAGGGCCAGCAAGGCAGTCAACCCCTGGCCGTTGGGCGGGATTTCGTGAAATTCGTAGCCGTTTTTCCAGGCGACGCTGATTGGTTCTACCCATTCCGCCTGGTACGCGGCCAGATCATCCTGGGTGAGAAAGCCGCCAGCCGCCTGGACGCATTCGGCAATCTGGCGGCCGACGTCGCCCCGGTAGAAAGCGTCGTATCCCTCGTCGGCGAGGGTTTGCAGGGTGCGGGCAAATTCGGGGTTGCGGAATAGCTCGGCGGGGCGGGGGGCACGGCCGTTAGGCAGCCAGACCCTTTTAGAATCAGGATGGGCGCTCATCTTCTCCGTGGAACGCGCCCACGCTTTGGCAATGCGCTGGCTAACAGGAAAGCCGTCACGGGCGTAGGCAATGGGCCGGGAGAGGAGTGTATCCAGCCCCATGCTGCCGAATCGCTCCAGCGCCATCTGCCAGCCGCGCAAGCTACCCGGCACGGTGACGGGCAGGCCGCCCAATGCCGGGAAGGTCTCATGCCCCTGCGCCCGGACGTATTCGGCGGTCAAGCCCGCCGGGGCGGGGCCACTGGCGTTCAATCCATACAACTTGCCCTCGTCTGCCAGCCAGATCAGGGCAAAAGCGTCACCGCCAATGCCAGTGGAGGTCGGTTCCACTACACACAAAGCAGCCACGGTGGCGATGGCGGCATCCACCGCATTGCCGCCTTGTTGCAGCACGTTCAGCCCCCACTGGGCGGCCAACGGCTGGCTGGTTACCACTACCCCGTTACGGCCAATTACGTTAGAACGGCGGCCGGGAAAGGAAAAAGATTCAAAATTCATAAGATGACTCCATTTTGACACCTTGCTATCAAACTTGACACCGAACACCTGTTCTTGTATACTCAAAGGCAGAACATTTGAGCGATGGAATTGATGCGGCCCGTGTTGTGGCTTGTGGGCATTCAGGAGTGTCTTGGTATGAGTGAAAAACCATTATCAAAACGACAGAAAAATATATTGGAATTTATCAATGAATATGTGGCGGAAAACGGCCGTCCTCCCACCATTCGGGAGATTGGCGCGGCCTGTGACATCAGTTCCACCTCTGTCGTCAATTATAATCTGACCCGGTTAAAAGAAAAGGGACTGCTGGAACGCGATGCGGAAGTATCGCGTGGTTTGCGTTTGACGGAAAAGGCGCGGGCCATTTACGGCAGTTTGTGGGAAACGGCCAATGACGTGATGACCAACCTCTTACGCATCCCCATGGCCGGTAACATTGTGGCCGGTGAGCCGATTGACGTGTTTGAAGGGGCGTATGATTATGACGACGCGGTGGAAGTGAGTGCTTCGATGATCAATGGCCGTACCGACGACCTCTATGCCCTGCGCGTCAGCGGGGATTCGATGATTGACGCGATGGTCAATGACGGGGACATTGTTATCATGCAGCCCATCCACGAAGTCCGCGATGGGGATATGGTGGCAGCACTGGTTGACGGGGATACAACGACTCTCAAACGTATTTACAATGAAGGCGACCGGATTCGTTTGCAGCCGGCCAATCCCACGATGGAACCGATTTACGTGGAGCCGGAACAAGTGCAGGTGCAAGGTAAAGTGATGCTGGTTTTGCGGCAAATGCCGTGAAAGCGTGGTGCGTGAGGAAAAATGGCCGGAAACGGCCGTTTTTTTAGACCATAGAATAGAACATATGTACCAATCCGTATGGCGTAACAAAGATACGCCATACGCTACGACCTATGAGAGAACGGGAACAACTGCAACGGATGTTGAAGGAGCATAGATTGAAACATCAACTGGAGTTACAGTCTCGACAAATTGAAAGGGTTTTCAGCAGCCATCAAGTGTCGGCGCATGTAGCTGGTGGCGAAGTGAAACCGCGCACCATCCGGTTTGATCTGCAAGCGCAATTAGAAGCGGGCTGGGAACGGCTGCGGCGCATCAAACAGGATTTGTTGACAGTGCTGGGGGCCACGTTGATTAACGAGGACGGCCGTTGGCAAGTCCATCTCCAGCGCAAAGAAGAAGCGCCTGTTCCCCTGCTGGATTTGCTTACGCTGGCGCCGGAAATGCCGCCGGTGACGGCCGTGTTGGGTATTGACGAAGCGGGCAGCCCTATCCTCCTTGAATTTTCCGCCGATGATCTGACCCACATGCTGATTTCCGGTGGCGATAAAGCGGGCAAGACTACTCTTCTGCGCACCATTGCCGTCTCCTTGGCCCTATCCAACCGGCAGTCCCGCCTGCAACTGGCCGTCATCGGCCCAAACAAGGCAGACCAGTCCATTGACGAAACGTTGGCTCCGTTGGATTATTTGCCGCACATGCTGGCTCCCGTTGCCTTCACCCCGGCGGAAACAACCGAATTGCTGCAATTTATGGTGGACGAGGTAGATTATCGGCAGGAGCAGCAAATGCAGACGCCAGTTATTGTCTTGTTGATAGATGACGTTGTGGCGCTCATGGAAAGTGTGGGCGATTTCGTTGCCGAAGCCATTACCAAAATCAGCCAGCACGGGCCGGGTGTGGGCATTCATCTGGGGCTGGCTGCCAGCCAACCGGCATCGGAAAAGTTGAGTACGGTGCTGCGGGCAAATTTACCGGTACGTATTGTAGGCCGGGTGGCGGACGCAGCAGAGGCGCAGGCAGCGGCCGATTTGCCGGGAACGCAGGCGGAGTATTTATTGGGCGAGGGGGATTTTGTGGCGGTGGTGGGGGAAACGGCCGTCCACTTCCAGGCGGCTTACATTGGTGATTATGATTTGCATCTGACGCTGGAAACGTTGCAGCGGAACCGGCCCCGGCCGTTGCTGGCCCGGCCGGTCAACAGCCGCACATCATTGCCGCCGAATGAGACAGCGGCTGAAGATCATTTTTGGTTTAACGAACAGATTGAAGTGAAACCAACTAATGGCTTTGAATCAGTAGGGATGGGGCAATTATGAACGTAGGGATGTTGTGGCTGGATGATGACAAGCAACGGCCGTTGGAAGAAAAAGTAACACGAGCGGCCGATTATTACCGGGAGAAGTACGGCCGTCTCCCGGAACTGTGTCTGGTAAATCCGAAAATGCTGGCGGAAGAGAAGGAAGTGGGGCGGGTGCAAGTACAGCCGAAAAACACCGTCCTGCCACACCATTTTTGGCTGGGGATGAATGCGTAAGGGCAATTTTGCAAAATGTCCTACCTACCTGTTCTCGTGCATCAGCACAGAGCGGCTGCCGCCTTCGATGAGAGTCATACGCGCCTGGAAGGTACGGCCGTCTGTAAACGTAATCTCTTCCTCGGTCACCACATCCCCATCCGTGGGCTGGGTTACAAATTGAATTGTCTCTTCGTGCTTGATCAGTTTTTCCAGAGGATGGCCGACTAATTTTACGTCAGGCAAATCAAACAATTGGCGAGCCGCATTGTTGATGAGGATGAGCTTCATCTCCTCATCCACCACCAACACCGGATCGTCTGTTTGCTCCACGATGGCTGCCAGCGTATCCCGTTCCCGGTCAATTTCGCTGTAGATATTGGCATTGTTGATGGCGATGGTGGCGTACCCGGCTAACGCAGACAGAGCGCGGGTATCGTTGCTGTCGAAAGAGGTTTCCTTGAGACGATTGGTTACGCCCAAGACGCCAATCGGCTTGTTTTGCAGAATGAGAGGGACGTAAATCAGCGATTTGACCAGCAATGCCGTGTGCGTCCGCTTCCATTGGGAATCGGTACCGATGGCGACAGCCCGTTTGGTTTGCAGCACTTTACCGGCCAGACTGTCATTGACCCGCTTGCGCATGGATTGGGCTTTGGAGTCCAGGTTCTTGGAAGCGCGTATGTACAGTTCGCCTTGTTCCTCGTCCAGGAGCATGAGCGAGCCTTCTTCGGCGCCGACTACGTAGACGGCCGCTTCCACCACCCGATGCAGCACTTCTTCTAAATCCAGGGAAGAGGCGACTGATTTTCCCACACCGTACAGGACGTTCAATTCCTGGGCGCGGCGCTGCAATTGGGAGTTGCTTTCCATCAACTGCTGCACCAGTTGGTCCCGTTCCCGCTGTAAGCGGCTTTCCCGCAGAGCGCGGTCTACCGATTCGCTGATTTCGTCGGCGTCGAAGGGTTTGATCACATAATCGCGGATGCCTAAACGGAAGGCGGTTACGGCCGTTTCCTCCGAACCATGCGCCGTTGCCAGAATTGCTGGAATCTCAATCCCCCGTTCTTTCAGCTTTTCCAGCACTTCCAGCCCTGTCAGACGCGGCATCTGCTGATCCACAATCATCAAGTCCGGCTCTTTGGCAATCGCCATTTCCAGCCCCATCAGACCATTGGACGCTTGCAGCACTTCAAACCCTTTAGGCTGTAAAATATATTCGCACAAGAAATCGCGGATTTCCTGTGAATCGTCAACAACCAGTACGCGCTCGTACATGGAAAACCTTCCTGTTTACTGAAACGTGATCGGTGTACAACTATGAGTTAATAAAGTTGTTGAATAAATAAACAGACAAATCTCATGCTCACGTTTTCCACCCTAGTTTACTATCTGGCGAATACACACGCAAGCCCCTATCATAGTTGGGTGTTACTTTTTCGTTAAAATGTGCATCTGTTGAAAAAACTTGTCGGTGAATTGAGCTTGAGTTAGCATGTTGAGGTGGTTAAGCAGTTGTTTGGGCGGCGTTCCCTATATTTGCTGATTTTTTTATTCCTGTTCTTGGTTGGCGGGGTTCTTTCCGCCTGCGGCGGGGAGCAGGCCCCGGCTACTATTGTGGTGACAGAGGTGGTGGAAGTGGCCGGCGAAACGCTGGTCATCACCCGTATCATTGAACCAACCGCGACGCCCTCACCCACCCCGCCCGTCGTTCCCCCCGTCATCAAACCTGTAACGCTGGACATCAGTTTTATTCGGAATGAACCGCCCAACATTGACCCGCAAAAAGCAAACGATCCGGACAGCTTTGATCTCATCCAAAACCTGTTTGTTGGCTTGACCCGTTTTAACAACGAGACCAATCTGATAGACCCCTGGCTGGCGTGGGAATGGGAGGTGGCCGACAACGGCCGTACCTGGACTTTCCGCCTGCGGGACGACGTGTTTTGGGTACGGCCGTCTGACACAGAGGAAAATGGTGTGCGGCAGGCCGAAGCCGTGCGTCCCGTCGTTGCCGGTGACCTTGTATATGCTATCCAGCGTGTTTGCAATCGAGCAACCGATACGCCGGACGCCTTTATCCTGTTCATTATTGAAGGCTGTGAAGACGTATACAAGCTGCCAGAAGCCACGCCTGCCGATCTGTCCCGCATAGGTGCGCTGGCTTTGGACGACGCCACGCTGCAAATCAGCCTCAACAAACCGGCCAGCTACTTCCTGACAATCACCGCCATGCCCCTGATGCGTCCTGTGCCCCCGGAACTGATAGATGAATTTGGCGATGATTGGCTGACGGCCGAAGAATTTATGACCAGCGGCCCTTATCTACCTTTGGACAGCAGCTTCCAATCATTACACGCTAACTCCTTATGGCCTCTTCCCCACCCGGAAGAGGGCAATGTGGACGTGGTCAACATCCGCTATTTGAATAAAGACGAGGCTGCCCTGCAATTATGGGAAGCGCGTTCTTTGGACCTTATTGACGCCACTGACTTTGATCGCACCCAGTTTAACGAACGCACGGCTGCTCATGAAAAAGTAGTAACGAACCAGACGTTGTTTTACGTTGGCTTCAACTTTGACAGCGGCGTTTTCCGGGAAGCGGAAGTGCGGCGCGCCCTGAGTGCGGCCATTGATCGGGAAGCCCTGGCGGAAGAACTGTTTGGTATAGAAGCAGTGGCTATACGCCATTTAACCCCGCCGGGTGTGGTCGGCGCGCCAGACATCAGCCAGGTAGGCGTGGGCTACAGCCCGGATTATGCCCGGCTGCAAATGGCCGAAAGCGGTTTTGGCAGCTGCCGCCTGATGCCGGAAGTGACCCTCCTGGTCAGTACGTCGGACCTTTCCTTGCTGGAGGCCGAGTTGATTCGCAAGATGTGGATAGATGAGTTGGGCTGCACAGAGGAACAGTTTATCATTGAACAGGCCCAGTTTGGCACGCTGCTGGCCAACACCAGGCCCGACGCGGGAGCCGCCCGACCGGACGCCTGGGAGTTGGGCTGGGCTTCTTATTACCCGGACGCCAATAACTGGCTGGGCGATTTGCTCCATTGCGAAGAGAGCGAGAACCGGCAAAATCGGCCATGCACTGAAGTGGATGCTCTTATCCGCCGGGCCGGGCAAACGGTTGATTTACGGGAGCGTCTGGATTTGTACCGCGAGATTGAGAATATGTTTTTTGGCGAGACAGGTATCGTGCCGATCATTCCTTTATATATTCGCGGTGACACAGTTTTGCAGCAAATCTGGCTGGAGTATACACCGGCCTTATTTGGCGGCGAGCAGTATGATACGTATACCATTGATTTTGAGCGGAAGGAGTTGGAGCAGAGTCGCTGATGCCAGAGTTTGCGCGAGATTTGCTGGATGAACGGTTTGCCGAATGGGCGGCTGATCTGGGTGTGTTGTTAACGCCGGAGCAACTTGACCAATTCGGCCGTTATCTGTCCCTTTTACTGGATTGGAATGAGCGGTTGAATTTAACGGCCGTGCGTGACCCACGCTCTATCCAAATCCGCCATTTCCTCGATTCGTTAAGCTGTCTTCAGGTGATGGGGGACGTGAACGGCCGTCGTCTGATTGACGTAGGTACAGGGGCCGGATTTCCTGGCTTACCTCTGAAAATTGCCTGCCCCACGCTACAGCTTACTCTGGTAGAAAGCGTGCAAAAGAAAGCCCGCTTCCTGCAAGCTGTAGTAGACGATCTGGCCCTGCCGGATGTAAAAATTTTGGTGGAGCGGGTGGAATTGTTGGGTCAGCTTCCTCCCTATCGGGAACAGTATGATTGGGCCGTTGCTCGCGCCGTAGCCAACATGCCCGTGCTGGCAGAGTATTTGTTGCCGTTGTGCCGTATCGGGGGGCACATGCTGGCCCAAAAGGGCGGCAGTGCGGCTATGGAAACGGCCGTCGCCGAATCAGCTTTCTACGTGTTGGGGGGAACCAACCAGCGTCTGCATCTGGTACAACTCCCAGAGGCGTCCGAACAGCACTATCTGGTTGTGGTGGATAAAATGGTGGCTACCCCGTCTCGCTATCCCCGCCGCATTGGCCTACCGGCAAAACGGCCGTTAGGACGCTAATTACCAAATCAATGAGGAATCTCCGCCCGATACAAAATTTGCGGTTCTTCCTGACCTTTTATAGCAACCGGGCCAAAGGGTTCAAAAACAATTTCTGCCAATAAGTCCGGCGTGCTTTCTTGAATATTCTGGTATATGCTGGCTGATACCACAATTTGCCCATCGGCCGCTTTTTCTACCAGACGATGAGCTACATTGACAGCCATCCCCACCATACGGAAAGTCATCCGTGTTTCCGCCCCGACGTTGCCTACAACGACATTGCCTTGGTCAATGCCGATACCCATCCCAAAACCAGCGCCTAATTCCTCGTAAAGCTCTTTGCGTAACAGGTTGAACTCCTTGTGCATGGATACGGCCGTTTGCAAGGCACGCACCTGAGCATCCTCATGGTCAAAAGGCGCATTAAAAGCCACCAGCATCTCATCCCCCGTTAACTCAAAAATAGTGCCTTCAAACCTATACACCACCTTAGTCATGCGGGTAAAGAACTCGTTGTAGCGGCTGATCACTTCATCCGCTTCAAACTGGCGTGTAAAACGAGTCGAGTCGCGCAGATCGGCAAACATAACGACGGCGTGACGTCGCTGCCGTTGAGCCATCAAACCCGGCACATTATACAAAACATGCTCGGCCAGGTTTGGCCCCAGGTAACGGGCAATGGTATCTTTCGCCTTCTGTTTTTCCGCCCGTTCTGCATCCAGGCGCATTTCCTCAACACGTTTCAATTCCGTAATGTCCTGCAAAACGGCCGCATAACCCACGCCCTGGATAGGAGAGATGGTAGCATACAACGTTTTGTTTTCATCGAGGACAATTTCGTGCCCTTGCAAGGGGCCTTCCCCATTCTCCCAAATTTCAATGACCGGGCGCAAAGCAGGTAAATCACGAATTTGTTTGCCAATAACCTCGTCTTCCTGCAAATGAAAAAAAAGTTCGGCCCTGCGGTTAAAGTGCAAAATACGCCACGATTCATCCATCGTAATAATGGCGTCTGTTGATTGCACTAAAATGGCTTCCAGCTTGCGTTGTTCCTCTGAAATCTCATTAAACAAATGAGCGTTTTTAATAGCTGTAGCCACTGTGCCGCCAATGGCTTCCAGCAAATCTCTGTGTTCCTGCGTAAAGTAACCAATTTCCGGGTGATTCAAAATAAGAATGCCCACCAGATGTTGGTCTGGCCCCAGAAGAGGCACGCCAATAGCTGAACCGCGCTCTGTTTCGTGGTCTGGCAGGGTAATCCAGCGATCATCCCGGGTGATGTCATCTATGATTTCGGATTGTTTGTTTTGCTGGATCCAACCGCCCAAACCGCGCGTCATCACCGCCTGGGTGACGTGATCGCTGATTTCCAGAGGGGCGCCGGCGCGGATGAGGAACTTATGGGTGACGCTGCCGCTTTTATCCAGCAGCATGATATTGCCTTTGGTGGCATCCACGGCCGCTTGCGTTTGGGTAATAATGTCAGCCATCATCGGTTCCAGGTCAAGCTGGGTGCTGATGGCCCGACTGATGTTGTACAGCAGTTGTAAGCGATGCCGTTCTTCTTCCAGCCGCACTCTGGCCCGTTTCACCTGAATCAGCGTGCGTACCCGCACCAGCAATTCTTCCCGGTTGTGCGGCCGGGAGAGAAATTCGTCAGCGCCCGCTTTTTTCCCCTCAATGCGGGATTCTACGTTGCTCAGGGCTGTCACCATGATGATGGGGATGGCGCTGATTTGTTCGTTGGTGCGAATGGTGCGGCAGACTTCAAAACCGTTCATGTCAGGCATCATCACGTCCAGAATAATAATGTCCGGATCGTGCTGCCGGGCCATCTCGATCCCTTCACGGCCGTCTTCCGCTTCCAGGATTTGATAGCCGTCTGAGCGTAGTTGCGCGCCGATGAGGAGACGGTTTTCCGGGGCGTCATCTACGATGAGGACGACGCCCGGTGTTTCGGGCTGGCTGCCTGACTCACTCATGCGATTACCTGTTCCACCTGTATCTGGCCGTCAGCAACCAACATAGGGGTTGCCTGTCGCAAAAATTTGCTGGTAAACATACCCGGATCGGTGGCGGTGAGGACAGCTTGCGTGGCCTGGGAAACGGTGTTCAGCAGGGCGGTACGCCGCTGCTCGTCAAATTCAGCCACGACTTCATCCAGTAGTAAAACTGGCGTTTCTCCGGTTTGTTGTTTCATCCAGTTAATCTCAGCTAATTTAAGGGCCAATATGGCGCTGCGCTGCTGGCCGCGCGAACCGAAACTGCTCAGGAAACGGCCGTTCAGCAAAAAAGACCAGTCATCCCGATGCGGGCCTACCACAGTCATGCCACGAGCGATTTCCGTGGCTGTCATTTGTTCCAGAGCGGCGGCAAACCTTGCCTCAATTTGCGCCGTATCTTCATGGTGGGTTCGCAGCCATTCTCCGACAGCGGTCAGATCGGTCGTTTGCCAGTTTTGCTTCGTTGTCACTTCCTCTAGCCGGGGCGCATATTGCAGGCGAATGGTCTCCCCGCCGTTCGTTAATTCTTCATAATGGAGGCGCTGTGCCTCGCGGGCCAGATTGGTCAGGAAGACAGCACGCCGGGCAAAAATCTGGCTGCCCAGGCTCACCAGTTTTTCGGTGAAGATGGTTAACATCTCCCGGCTGCCTTCCCCTTCGGCCAATTGCCGCAAAAGGGCATTACGCTGCTCCAATACCTTATTGTATGCCGACAGGGTGCGACAGTAAATAGAATCAATTTGGCACAGGGTGATATTTAAGTACCGGCGCCGGTTATTGGGCGGCCCGGTAATAAGCTGCACGTCTTCCGGCAGAAAGAGAACGACGCGCAGGTTGCCCAGCAAATCCATCAAGCGCACTTTTCGTTTGTCTACCAGGGCTTCGCGGCGGAAGCTGTAACGGCCGTTGCGCAGCTGGCGGTTTTTTTCCTGGATGAGGCGCATTTCCAGCAGACGGCGCTCTCGTTCTGTTTCTACCTGGGCTACCAGACGGCCCACAATAATTGGCTCATCCGTTTGTTGGGCGTCCCAATTGATAAGCTGGCTGTCGGCGGCGGCGTGTGGCGAGCGGGTGGTAGCCAGATAGTAAATCGCTTCCAGGAGGTTGGTTTTCCCCTGGGCGTTACCCCCGTGCAGCAACGTAGGGCCTGGCGGCAGGTCTAGCTCCAAACGGCCGTAATTTCTGAAATTCGTCAAAGACAGATGTGTGATAATCATGGAAGTTTAACGTCTACTCGACTACTTACCGCCAATAGTATCCCAAAACCAACCCGGCGGCGAGAGGTGAGGTTGAGAGTGCAATCAATTTATCATAATTCCTGTAACTTGGGTGACAAGGCGACTGTCCATTCACCTTGTCACAGACAAACGCCCATGTTATCCTATATCCACTTTGTTAAACGTTCCAGAAGGAGTGGCTGATGGCCCAAAACGGCAGCACAAATCGCTCACCATTACGAATAATTCTTCTGTTTGTCCTGGTTATTATTGTCCCTCTGGCAATTGGCCT
>JALUPA010000334.1 GCA_027054335.1 Ardenticatenaceae bacterium | reverse complement strand
GCCCCCCATCGCCCCTGCCCCACCCCATTTCCGCGTACCGGCTCCGGTGCGTTACCCGGAAGTGGCGCGGGAAACGGTAACGATTGACCCGGACGAGCCGATTCCACCCGGCGTGGTTCGCCAACCAGCCATCACCATTACGGCCGAAGATTTGGAGAATGCGCCCCGACAGACGGCCGTGCGCCAACCGATCCGCATCACGCCGGAACAAGCCGCATCGCCCATGCCGCCCGCACCCCAGCCAGCACCATTGCCCACCAGGGGTAACAACAGCATGGGGCAGGCCGTACAAAAACGGTTTGGCCGTAAAGAAAAGCTAACCACGACGAAACTACGCATCCTGGTGCAGGAATATCAGGATGGGCCGGGCTTGTATGGGGTGCAGGTGTACGTAGCCTGCCAGGGCGTTAAAGCCAACGTGGCCGGCACAACCAACCGCAACGGCGTCTTGATGTGTGAACTACCAGTGCGTGTCCACTCCGGCCTGACGTATGACGTGGACGTGACCTGGCCGCGTGACTTTGGTGGCGACACGGAACGTAAATCTATCACCCTGAATGCGGATCGGGGCGAGTTTACGCTGCCCTTCTATCTGCGCTACCAACCGTAGGACAAGTTTGCAAACTTGTCCTACCCATAAAAACCAAAGGTAAAGAGGTGGGGAGCTTGCACGTAAAGGCCGATACCGGAAACGGCCGTCTCCCCATCAGGCAGCAAAATGTGACCAAAAGCATACGCCTTGCGCCCCTCCGTCCGCTCCACCCAGGCTTCCACCCGTACCGGCACGTACAAAGGCATCGGTTTGTGAAAATTCAGGTTCAGATTCGCCAACACCACTTTTAAGCCGGAACGCCAGACGGCCGCTCCCATGGCTTCATCCACCACCGCTGCCGTCGCTCCGCCGTGCGCGTGGCCCGGCGGCCCTTGTTCGGCCAACGTGAACTCAAATTCGGAAAAGATGAGGTTACGGCCGTCCTCCCCCATCGTCTCACACCAAACCAACCCCATACTTTTGGGGTTCTCACTGCCGCAAATAAAACAACTGCCATGTTCCGGCAGTCGGGTTGGGTTTGTTGGATTGTTCATATGATACGTGATACGTGATGCGTGATGTGTAAAAGAGTATACGCATCACGCATCACGTATCATATCAAGACAACCACCGCTTGCGCCGCTTGTAATGTTTTACGTCCCGGTAACTCTTGCGGGTACCGACTTCATTGAGGCCCAGGTAAAATTCGCGCACGTCAGCATTGTCTTGAAGGGTTTGTGGCGTACCGTCGAGAACGATACGGCCGTTTTCCATAATATACGCATAATCCGCCACGTCCAGGGCCAGGCGGGCGTTTTGTTCCACCAGCAGAATCGTCGTCCCCTGCTCCTCATTGATGCGCCGAATGATGCCGAAGATTTCCCGCACCAGCAATGGGGCCAGCCCTAAAGACGGCTCATCCAGCATAATCAGTTTGGGTTTGGCCATGAGGGCGCGGCCAATGGCTAACATTTGCTGCTCACCGCCGGAGAGATAGCCGGCCGTTTGATGCCGCCGGTCGGCCAAACGGGGGAAATATTCGTAGACCTGCTCTATGTCCCGTTTAACCGCCTGCCGGTCTTTGCGCGTATACCCCCCGGCAATCAGGTTCTCTTCCGTGCTGAGATGCTCAAACACCCGCCGCCCTTCCATCACCTGAAAGATGCCCCGCCGCACAATATCGGCCGCATCCAGGTTTTGAATCTCAGTATCTTCAAAAACAATGGAACCATCGGTCACTTCGCCATCTTCCGGCTTGAGCAGCCCGGAAACAGCTTTAAGTGTGGTGGATTTTCCAGCGCCGTTGGACCCCAGCAAGGCCACAATCTTTCCCTGCGGCACTGCCATAGACATCCCTTTCAGCACCAGGATAACGTCATTGTAGATGACTTCGATATTGTTGAGCGAGAGCATTTTAGACTCCGGTAATTTGGTCATTGGGTAACCGGGTAATTGAGTCATCACCCAATTACCCAATGACTGAAGATAGTCTTCATTTGGGCCAAAAGCCGTAGGACGATTTGGTAAATCGTCCGGGCGATTTACCAAATCGCCCTACAATGGGCGAAACGAAGACCATTCCCCGGTTACTTTAGGGCGCAGACAGATAATCAGATACGGCCGTCCACGTACCGCCCTGCACTGCAAACATCTGTACCGCCTTGTTGCCCGCGTGATCGCTGGCGGTGAAGGTAAGCGGTTGGGTGATACCGCCGGTGTCATAGTTGGACAAGTTTTCCAGTTCTGCCTTGATATTGGGACCGGTCACCTCGCCCACTTTGGCCGCCCGCTCAATGCCCTCGGCCATCACCTGCATCGTCAGCCAGCCGGCCACAAAACGCACGCCCGCCTCATCCAGGCTGGAACCTTTCCCTTCCAGATACGCCTTCATGTCGTCCAGCCCCTTGACGCCGCTGCTGGGGAAGGCAAACGGGCTGGCTCCTTGCACGCCCTCGGCTGCATCTCCGGCCAATTCCACAAACAACTCATCCGTACACCAGTTCAGGCAGATGATTTGCGCGTCCATCCCGGCATCCTTCACGTTTTTGGCCAGCGTCGCCGCCGGAGAGGAAACATTCTGGATGAGAATATGGGTCACGCCAGCGTCTTTGGCCTGGGTCAGTTCCGCCGCGTAATCGGTAGCCCCTTTGGGCATGGGGAAGGCCAGCACCTCCACTCCCTTAGATGCGCCATATTCCTGCGCGTCGGCCACCGGGGAAAGGCCAAACGGACTGTCGTGATGGAAGATGGCTATCACCGGCGTGCCGCTGCTGTTTTGCATGGCCCAATCAATAGCAATGAGCGCCTGGTCGGAGTAGGTTGTGCCTACCAGGAAGTTGTAGGGCGCTTCATTCGGGTCGCGCAGCCCGGCGGAATAGGAAGCGGACATGAAGGGAATTTCATCAGAGGCGATTCGGCCGCGCAGCGCTTCGGTGTCACCCGTGCCCCAGCCCTGGAAGACGACTGCGCCGTCATTGACGTATTGGCTGTATAGCTGTTCGGCCTGGTCTACAGCGTAAGCGTAATCGGCGGACATGAGGTCCAGGGTACGGCCGTCTACCCCGCCGTTCTCATTCTTCCATTCAATAAACCCCTTGATCCCCTCCGAATACGGCGTCCCCACGTCCGACGTTGGCCCTGTCAGGTCAAAAATCGCCCCCACCTTAATCGGCTCACTCTCACCCCCGCCCCCGCCGCCGCAGGCCGACAACGCCAACGTACCAACCAGAGCGACCAACAACAATACAAACATCCTGCCAAACAATTTGCGCTTCATGTCTCATTCCTCCTCGGAAAACTCGAAAAAACTATATGGGTAAAACGATAAAATTACTTCAGGTGACAGTCACTTTAGAAGTGACTGTCACCTTTGTTCAATAACTAAACGGCCACAATCGCAAATAATCCTTAATATCCCGCCAGATTTTGGCTAATCCTTCCGGCTCAAAGATCAGGAAAATGATAATGGTCAGGCCAAACACACCCTGGCGGATAAAAGGAATCAATTTAGCCATCTGGGGGATGGAACCGCCTAAAGATTGGCCCAGATTGGTCAGGATGGCGGGGACCAATGTCATAAAAATAGCACCGTAGATGGAACCGGACACAGACCCCATCCCGCCAATGATGATGACAGCCAGGTAAAAGATAGAGGCTTCAATGGTAAATCGTTCAAAACTGACAATGCCCCGGTAATTAGCCAGCAGACCGCCCGCCATTCCGATGATAAAGGAGGAGGTAGCAAAGGAGAGAATCTTGTAGCGGAACAGGTTGACGCCCATCACTTCGGCGGCAATGTCCTGATCGCGGATGGCGATGAAAGCGCGGCCGATTTTGGAGCGGAACAGGTTGACGGCATAGATGACCACGATGATGAGAACGAGAAAGATAACCCAGTAAAAACCAAACTCCGTGTTGGCCCGCCGGCCGAACCAGGTAGGCACAGGCAGCACCAACGCTTCCACACCGCCCGTCAGAGGAGAACGAATGATGGCCCATTCAATAATCTGCTGGGAGGCCAGGGTAGCCATGGCCAGATACAGTCCCTTCAGGCGCAGGGAGGGAATGCCAAAAAAACCGCCAACCAATGCCGTAAATATGCTGGCAATAATAATCGTTAACCACCAGGGCAGCCCCAGATTCGAGGCCAGCAATCCGGCCGTATACGCCCCTACTGCCATAAACCCGCCCGTCCCCAGGCTGATCTGCCCCGTAAAGCCGGTGAGAATGTTCAGACCAATGGCGGCAATGGCTACAATGCCAATCTGGTTCGCCAGCGTCAGATAATAGTTGTTGGCGAAAAAAGGAAAAATCGCCAGCAACAC
>JALUPA010000333.1 GCA_027054335.1 Ardenticatenaceae bacterium | reverse complement strand
CCCAGGCGCAGGTGGGCGGGTAAATAATCATTGGCCAGCTGAATGGCCCGATAGGTCTCTTCGATAGCTGTATCATACATGCCGCGCCGGTCATATTCCTGGCTGAGATAGAGAGATTCTAATATCTGTTCTGACCCGGCTGTGAGCATATCGCCCAAAATCATCATGCCGGAATCAGATAGGGCATCTAAACGGCTGCGGGCATCTTTGGCCTTGTCTTCCCAGCCTTTATGGCTGAGAAATTCCACCAGTGTGTTGGCAAATTTGCTGGCCTGATCATGTTCTCCCTGGGTAATCAGACTGTCTGCCAGATTTTCGTACAGTTCAATCAGGCGGTCGGCCTGGCTGTGCTGCACAGTGGCCAGGTCTACGATTTTCAGGACGTTGATGAAATGTTCGATGGCGTTTTCAATCTGACCCTTGGCCCGGTAACATTCTCCCAGAGAAAAGTGACTGGCCAGACGAAACTCGTATTGCTGCACAGAAATTTGAAATTCCCTGATGGCGTTTTCAAAACGCATGTTGTCCTGATAGAGCAGGCCCAGGTTAAAGTGAGCTGCCGGGATGTCCAGCCCGGTAGCCATGGCTTGTTCATAGGCACTGATCGCTTCATTGACCATGCCGCGTGTCTGGTAATCCAGAGCCTGGCTGACGAGAGCAGACCTCTCCAACATCATATCGTCGTCATCGCCAAATAATTCAGCGGCTAACTGCTCAGAGGCCAGACGGCGGGCATCCTGCACTGGCCGGGCTGCTTCAGCATGAGTTTTTTCGCTGTCGCCATTGCTTTGCAGAGCGGCGGCCATCATTTGAGATACGTCGCTGACGTCCTCGGAAACCTGGAGTGAGGAAACGGCCAGATCGCTGCCCCACGGTTCATTATTTTTGATTCTTTCGATGGCTGTGAGGACATCTGCATTACGCGGGTCCAGGGCGAGGGCGCGCTGGCAGGCTTGCAGGGCCTTGGCTCTGACGCCCTGGGTGTAGAGGATGTGGGCAATGGCTAAATATTCGCGGATGGCGCTGGGGATGGCTTTTTGCCGTTCATAGATGGAGGCCAGCCGGTGGTGGGCGCGCAGCAGGTTTGGCTCCAGGCGCACGGCGCGGTTCCAATTGTCCATAGCTTCGTTGAGCTTGCGCCGGTTGAGTTCAATCTCGCCAATGGCCATGTAGGTTTTGCCGGCTTCGCTGAGTTGGCCCA
>JALUPA010000332.1 GCA_027054335.1 Ardenticatenaceae bacterium | reverse complement strand
AGATGCGTGTTTCCGGTTTATGCCGTCGCAAACGCATATCCAGGGCCATGGCCGCGTTGCGCAGGAACGGCCGTCCCGCTTCCGTCAGGGCCATGCGGCGACCCTCGATTGTTACCAGACCGTCAGCGATTAGTTCCGCCAGATATTCCCGCGCGTCATCTACCTGGGCCTCATCGTGCAAAACGACGACACCCTGGGTCATAAACTGCAAAATCTGCTCCCGCTGCAATTGGTCTTCTTCGCTGAGCAGATGGCCGCGGAAGGTGGGTATCTGGCCGTTCAACACTTTGGCTTTGTAATCGTTCAACCCTTTTTCGTTTTGATGAAAGCAGGTGGGCGCTTCGGAAATAGAACTGACGCCCAGGCCAATCATCACGTCGGTGCGCTGGTCGGTATAACCCATAAAGTTGCGGTGCAGACGGCCGTGTTCATACGCCTCATACAACGAATCCGACGGCAAAGCAAAATGATCCAGCCCCAACTCTACGTACCCCACCTGGAGAAATGTCTCCCGCGCCAGTTCGTACAGGGCGCGTTTTTCCGCCCCTTTGGGCAAATCCTCCTCCGTAAAGAGGCGATGCGCCTTCTTCACCCAGGGGACAAAGGCAAAACTGTACAGGGCAATGCGATCCGGGCGCAGGCTCATGGTGAGATCGGCTGTTTTCTGGAAGGATGCTGCCGTTTGCGCCGGCAGGCCGTAAATCAGATCGTAATTGACCGACTCGAAGCCCAATTCGCGGGCCAGCAGCGTCAGGTCGCGGGTCATCTCATACGGCTGGATGCGGTTGATGAGGCGCTGCACTTCCGGGTGGAAATCCTGCACCCCCATGCTCAGGCGTTGGAAGCCCATCTCCCGCAAAGCCACAAGCTGCTCCCGGTTTGTCAGGCGCGGCCCCACTTCAATGGAACCTTCAAACCGGGCCGGATCAATCTGCACCGCATCCAGAATGGGGCGCAGGAGTTGGCGCAAGCTGTCTGCTGAGTAGAAAGTAGGCGTGCCGCCGCCCAAATGAATCTGGCGCACGGGCGCAGTGTGTAATTGGGGCAGGCGCTCCAGGTACAGTTCCCATTCTTTATGGATGGCCTCGGTGTAAGTGATTTCGTGGCTGTGATTGTGCGTAATGAAGGTGTTGCAGCCGCAAAAAGTGCAGAGTGATTCACAGAAGGGAATGTGGATGTAAAGCGACCAGGTAGCCGCCGGGTTGCTCTGAAACGCCTTTTGCAGTTCGGCCAGCCACTGCTCCGGCGTGGGGTCATCAGACCAGTAAGGCACGGTGGGGTAGCTGGTATACCGCGGCGCGGGGATGTCGTATTTGGCGAGAAGTTGGGTGGTGTTCATAAGGTTCCTCGTAAACCCGACAGGTCTGCGAGACCTGTCAGGTTTGTCCGAATCAAATCGACAAATAGGTCAACCTGCGCCGGGCTGTCGTTCAGGCAGGGGATGTAGTCGTATTGTTGGCCGCCGGCGTCCAGGTAGATGTGTTTATTTTGTTCGGCCATTTCTTCCAGGGTTTCCAGGCAGTCTATGGCAAAGCCGGGGCAGAGGGTGTCTACGCTGGCGACTCCCTCTTTGGCCCACGCTGCCAACGTTTTATCGGTGTACGGTTGCAGCCATTCATCCGGGCCAAAGCGGGATTGGAAGCAGACTTGATATTCGTCTTCGCCCAATTCCAGTTGTTCGGCGATCAGGCGGGCAGATTGGTGGCAGTAGGCCGGGTACGGGTCGCCCTTGTCGGCGTAGCTTTGGGGGATGCCGTGGAAGGAGAGGAGGAGTTTGTCCGCCTTTCCATTTTCCTGCCAGTGAGCGCGAATAGAGTCGGCGATCCCTTGAATGTAGAGCGGGTGGGTATGATAGGTGTTGATTGTGCGCAGTTCCGGCATGACGCGCCACTGCCTCATCTCGGCAAAAACCACGTCGTAAATGGTGGCGGTGGTGGTGGCCGAGTATTGGGGGAAGAGCGGGGCTACCAGGATGCGTTGGGTATTGGCCCGGCGCAGTTCCTCCAGCGCATCGGGGATAGAGGGACGGCCGTAACGCATCGCCGCCACAATTTTAATACCCGCCCCCAACCGCTCCTGCAATTTATCGGCCAGGCTTTGCGTCCCCAGCAGCAGCGGCGAACCGTTCTCCGTCCAGATGGAAGCGTACAGTTCCGCCGAGCGGCGCGGCCGCACGTTGAGGATAACGCCGTGTAAAAGCGGCTGCCACAACCAGCGCGGGTACTCAATCACCCGCGGGTCGCCGAGGAACTGGGCCAGATACGGCCGTAACGCCTTCCCCGTCGGCGCATCCGGCGTCCCCAAATTCACCAGCAAAACACCGGTGGTGGGTTCTGTGTCCGGGTCGTGGATGGGGGATTTGTAGTGAGGCATAAAATCTTCCTTTTTAGCCGCAGATTACGCGGATTATCTGGATTGGACTTATAAAAATCTGCGCTAATCCGCGAAATCCGCGGCTGAAGTTTTTGCAACTGAACTCCCGCGTTCCAATTGCCAAACCTGCTCCGCCAATGCCTGGGATTGACGGATGCAGTCGGGGATGCCCTGCCCGCGCATTCCCGCACCGGTGAGGTAGAGGCGGGGCAGGCTGGTTTGCAGTCGTTCCTCGATTTCGGTAATCAGGGCCAGGTGGCCGACGGCCGGTTGGGGATTGGCCGGCTGCCAGCGGGTGATGTGTACGGCCGTTGGTTCCGCCTCAATGCCAAAAATAGCGGCCAACTCTTGCCGTACCAGGGCAATCAACTCGTCGTCTGGCAAATCTACCAAGTCGGTGCGGGACTGCCCGCCGACGAAGGCGCGCAAGACAAACTGGTCGTCCGGGGCGCGGTGCGGGAATTTGACGGACATTCCTTCCACGGCCAGCAGTTGGCTGGCTTCGCTTTCCGGGATGACCACGCCGAAGCCGTCAAACGGATCGGGTACGTCCTGCCGGTTGAAGGCCACATTGACGGTGGTGACAGGCGTGTAAATGACGCTGCCTAGTTGGCCGGCTATGCGGGCGTCGTGTTCGGCCAATAGATCGGCCATGGCGTAGGTAGGAATGGCTAAAATAACGGCGTCGGCGGTCAGGGTACGGCCGTCGGCCAAAACCAGTTCGTATTGCTGCTTGTAGTGAAGGGCGGTTACGGCCGTGTCCGTCAAAATCTCCCCTTCAATCTGCTCCGCCAGCGCCTCTACCAGTTCCATCAACCCGCCGCGCAGGGTGGCAAAGGGCGGTTTCTTTTGACGCGGTTGGCCGGAAGCTTTACGTTCTGCCTTTTTTTGTTTCATCAGGGCAAACATTCCTTTGACCAGACTGCCGTTTTCCCGCTCCAGTTGGGCAAAACGGTCAAAAGAGACCTGCACGCTCATCTGGTCTACGTCTCCCAGATAAATGGCGCTAATGGCCGGTTTGGCCAGATTGTCTACGGCTTCATCCCCGATACGGCGGCGCAGGAATGCTCCCAGCGATTCATCCCCGTTGTCCGCGCGGGGCGGGACGAACGGTTCTTTGAGGATACGCAGTTTCCCTTTGCCGCTGAGGAGGGGGGACGTGGCGAAGGTGATGGGGTTGGTGGGCACGATTCGGGGACGGCCGTTGTGCAGGACGTAATTTTTGCCGGAACCGGCCGTGCCCACCAGCCGATCCTGCAAGCCCAACTCGCGGCACAATTCCCACGCTTCCGGCTTGCGCGTGACGAAGGATTCCGGGCCGCCTTCAAAGACAAAACCGTTCCGCTGTGTCGTGGCAATTTTGCCGCCCAACTGCGCCTCACGTTCAATGATGATGGTTTGTAACGGCCGTCCGGCCGCCCGCGCCTCTTTTTCCAAAAAATAAGCGGTGGACAATCCAGAGATGCCCCCGCCGACAATGGCAATGGTTGTAGCTGCTGTTTGCATTGGGTTACCTCGGTAATAATGCGTGATGTGTGAAAACGTGATGCGTAAAACAAGTTGCGCAACACGCATCACGCAGCATTTATATCTAAATCTATGCAAATCTAAGCGATTGTGAACAATTGTACAGAAGATGGTAGAGATCGTCAAATGACATTTGTCACTATTTGAGCGACAAATGTCCCGCCGTTCCCTACGATCCCTTTTTCTGGTATTATTTCCAGAGTACAACAGGTGGAGAAAAGAACAGATATGCCTAACGACGCCCATCTGTTCCTTCCTTAATCTGTTGTCATCATCTTCACAAGGAAAAACCATGACCTTACCCGCCTTACGCGGCCTGATAGACCAACATTTCAGCGACGAGGAATTGAGCCAGCTTTGCTTCAACCTCTCCATTGAGTATGAAAACCTGCCCGGCGATACCCACATTGCTAAAGCGCAATCACTGGTCGAGTATGGTCTGCGCCACGGCCGTCTGCAACCCAATCGCCCAATAACAAAAAGCCCGGACTGGAACAGTCCGGGCTTTTTTATTTTCAACCTGCCGCCTTACGGTTTCTGGATAAGCGGCAGGAACAATTTGTAGATAAACTCTTGCCAGAAGCCGGAACGCACTTCGTAGCCGGTGCTGGAACTGATACTCGTCGTAGGCTGGCCAATGGTGCTGTTCAGTTGGTAGCTGGCCGAACTAATTGTACCGCCGCCGGAAGCGGCTACGTTCCAGTTCAGAGCGTAGTTGGTTGAAGAAAGTTGTGTCTGGTAGATGCTGACGGGGGCCTCCGGCGCGGCCGTTTGCGCGGCTACTCGCTGCCCTTGCCAGAACAGAGAGAGGGCAACGGCCGTCAACAACACCGCCGCGCCGATCCCCGCCGCTAATTTTCGCCGGTTCATTGGTCGCTTTCCTCCGTTAGATTCATATCCGCCAGCGGCATCCGCAGCGTTTCATACCCGGCACGGTGGGCTACAATGCGGTAATCAAAGCCAATGCTGGAACTGCCGCCGCCCGATTCCCGCACTTCAAACCCGGTAGCTGTCTTGTTCGTCACGTACAGCCCGTTGCTGTCCCCCAGCGGCGTGATAAAGACGTGATATTCCCCTTCCAGATCAACAGAACTGGCAAAAATGGGGTCTATCGCCACCTGCGCCGCGCCGTTTTGCAGTTGGCCGCTGCCAAAATCTTCCAGCCATACTTCCGGGCTTTCAATGGTATAGACCAGGCGACGACCTCCTTGCGCCTGGAGAGCGGCGCTCTTTGTCCCGGTAGCGCCTGTATCGCCGTTTTCATTTACATAGAACACCTCTGTACCAGCGCCATTAAAAATGGAAAACGTTGCGTTTGCCAGGTTGCCGGTGCCCATGTGAATATCAAATTCATCCTTGCTCCAGAATTCCAGATCGGTAAAGTCGCCGCTTTGCCGGCTGTATATGGTACCGGCCCCATCATTGCCTGTTCCCAAATCAGACAACTCAATCCCATTCTGCCCCACGACGCGCAAAGCCGGGATGGGATTCGTCGTTTCGTGGTTTTCCACATTCAGCATTGCCTTGAGCGGCAGCGCCAAATCTGTGCCGATTGTCTGCGATACGACCGCGCCGGGCATCAGCGTCATGGCGTAAGGCGCGCCGTACAGGCGTTGGCGCGGCGTCAGTGTCTCCGTTATTGTGCCGTTGCCTACCTGCACCTCCAGCCACAATGGCTGCGCCAAATCTTCCGGTTCCAACCCGGCCGCGATAGTACTCGGCCCGATAACAGAACTAAACAACCCGTTTTCTACGGTGACGTTACTTTCCGTTTCCGTATAAACCAAATCGCCGGCAGTATCGTCATTGTACAGGGAATACACAAATGTATACTGGCCGTTTAACGGATTGCCGCTGGCGTCTGTCAGCCGCCCCTGGTAACTGAACTGGGGCGTCAACACGCCGCACCCGGCAAAGAACAGCGAAATTAATATCAACCCAAACAGGCTGGCTTGCTTGATAATTTTTTCTTTCACGATCACAATCCTCCATTTTTCAAAAGGGTAATATAAAAGGCTTCATTGTTACTGCATTCCGTTCAGACCATATAATCACCTCCGTTGCCGGGATCGATTATTTGACAATGGGCGTGTTTCATTCCAGTTGAAACAAACGGGCATGATCTTCGTTTGGCCCATTGTAGGGCGATTTGTTAAATCGCCCGGACGATTTGCCAAATCGTTCTACGGATTCAGTATGCTCATAACGGCCGTCTTCTACACTCTTTCCGAATAATGTTTCAGACGCCTGGATTGGTTCAATCTGCGAGATTGAACCAATGTGAGACTGCCAAAACGCCCTGAATCCGACTATATAATTTACAATTTTGCAGTGATTGTTGTTGGGGGGAGACTCCTTACGTTATTATAGCATAAGTTTCAGCAACATTATCGAAATTTAATCGAGGAAAAAGTCCTGCCAAACCTATGTATTCGGTACTGTTGCTCAATACAAGTTATAAAAATTATAGGCGCTTTTTACTCAATTTACGCAAAGTAGTTTGCAATCTACGTGTAAACCGGAATATAAACCGGCGACCCATTGTAGAGCGATTTTGCAAATCGCCCGGACGATTTACAAAATCGTCCCACATCTTTTGACCCACATGAATACCATCCCCGAAAACTGCCTCCCGGAATTGGAATTGCTGTGTATAATCAGGCGGTATGGCAATTCTGACGGTAAGCAACATCGGCCAATCCTTTGGCGCGTTTGACCTGTTCAAAGGGGTCAGCGGCAGCATTCCCCATGACGGTAAAGTGGGGTTGGTGGGACCAAACGGCGTGGGCAAGACGACGTTACTCACTATCCTGGCGGGGATTACCCAACCGGCGGCAGGCAGCGTCCATTTGGTGCGGGGCACGCGCATCGGCTATCTGGCGCAGGAAGCGGGGCAGGCCTTTGACGGCCGTAGCCACACCATCTACGAAGAACTCCTGACTGTCTTTGCCGGGCTGCGCGAAATTGAAGAAAGGCTGCAACAGATGGAAGCGCAGATGGCTGACGGACATATGGCCGACGAACTCTTTGAGGCATACAGCCAACTACAAAGCAAGTTTGAACAAGCTGGCGGTTACGATTACGAACTGCGCATCAAACAAACGCTGACCGGCCTGGGATTCAGTCGGGAGCAGTGGCAGTTACCCTTACCCCACCTGAGCGGCGGGCAAAAAACGCGGCTACTGCTGGGCCGTCTGCTTCTGGAAAAGCCGGATTTGCTCCTGCTGGATGAGCCGACCAACCACCTGGATATGGAAGCGGTGGAATGGCTGGAAGGGATGCTCAAGCTGTGGGACGGGGCCATCCTGTTGGTGAGCCATGACCGTTATTTTCTGGACAGGGTGGTCAACCGCATCTGGGAGTTAAGCCCAACCGGTGTGGAACGGTACCGGGGCAACTATTCAGCTTACGTCCACCAACGGCAGGAACGATGGCAAATGCAGATGCAGGCATATGCTGATTTTCGCCAGCGGATTGACAAGGAGATGGATTACATCCGGCGGCACATTGCCGGGCAGCGCACGCAGATGGCCCAGGGAAAGTTGAGCCGTCTGGCGCGGGAAGTGGCCGCGGTGCGGGCCGGCGGCTTGGGGGCGTTGGCCCAGATTAACAGCAAGGGCTGGCTGCAACTGACGACGGAACTGGACATCGGCCGGGTGGCGACGCGGGTGGGCGAGTTGCAGCAGCAGATTAACGAACTCACGCCGCCGCGACGGCCGTCTGACCTGAAAATCCATCTGAAAAGCAGCCATCGCAGCGGAGACCTGGTGTTACGCAGCAAAGATTTGGTCATCGGCTACCCCGGTACACGCCTGTTTCAGACTGAAGATATCGAACTGCGGCGGCTGGAGCGGGCAGCGCTGATTGGGCCTAACGGCACAGGCAAAAGCACCTTCCTCAAAACTATTTTGGGTGAGATTAAGCCGTTGGCCAGGGAAATCAAACTGGGAGCCAGTCTGGAAATCGGCTATTTTGCCCAGGCGCACGAGGGATTAAACCCGGAAAACCGGGTGTTGGATGAACTATTAGCCCAGCGCAATTTACTCTTGAGCGAAGCCCGCAGCTATCTGGCCCGTTTCTCCTTTCGCGGCGACGATGTGTACAAGCAGGTAAGCATGTTAAGCGGCGGGGAACGGGGGCGGCTGGCATTGGCGCTGCTGGGTTTGCAGCAGGTCAATTTCCTGCTGCTGGATGAGCCGACAAACCATCTGGACATTCCGGCGCAGGAGGCGCTGCAAGCCACATTGGAAGAGTACGACGGCACAATTCTCATGGTATCCCATGACCGCTATCTGGTGGATCATCTGGCGACGCAAATTTGGGAACTGCGTGACGGCCGTCTCCAGGTCTATCACGGCGGCTATCAGGTGTATCTGGCAGCGCGGCAGCAGGAAACCGACACAGTCAAAGCGGCAGCAGCCAAACAGCGGGCGATGCAAAAGGCCAGCCGTCCGGCAGACAATGGCGCCAATCTAAGTAAAAATGAGCGCCGCCGCCGCGCCCAGGCGTTGGCTGATCTGGAACTGAAAATCGAAGAAGCGGAGCAGCAGTTAGCTCAATTAACCATGGCGTTACAGGAGGCGACAAAAGCGCAATCTTTTGATAAGATACAACGCATCGGCACAGAATACGCGACCACAGAAAGTGAACTGGACAGGTTGATGGAGGCATGGGAGAAACTGGCGCATGAGCAACAATGAGGCAGCCGTTTACGCAGGGAAATTGATTGTGGGTTTAACGGGCAACATTGCTACGGGCAAAACGGCCGTGATGCGACTGGCTGCCGAGCGGGGCGCTCTAACCATTGATGCGGACAAAATTGTGCATGAGTTGATGGACAGCGACGCCAATATGCAGGCAGCGATTGCTGTGGCTTTTGGCCCTGGTGTGCGCCGGGAAGACGGCCGTATCAACCGCAGGGTGCTGGGCAAAATTGTCTTCAACGATCCCCAAGCGTTGACCGATCTGGAAGCGATGGTACATCCGGCTGTGCGCCACGAACTGGACAAACGCCTTCTGGAAAGTGAACAGACGATTGTTTTTGTGGAGGCGATCAAGCTGCTGGAAGGGGAACTTGCCGACACGTGCCACCAAATCTGGGTGACACGCTGCACGCCAGGCCGTCAGTTGGAGCGGCTGCGTGTTTGCCGGGGCATGGAAACGGAAGATGCTAAACAGCGCATCAAGAGCCAGCCGCCCCAGGAAGAAAAGGTAGCTCAGGCGGACGTGGTGATTGATACCAATGGCTTGATGAAGGACACGGAATTGCAATTCAACATGGCCTGGTCGCGCCTGCCGGACCCGGCTGCAGTGGAAGACAAACCGCGCCTGCCTTTACCGGACGAGGATGATCTGCCTTTGCCGGGAACAGAGGAGTTAACACCCAAAACAACCGCACCGCCTCCGACCCAACCAAAACCCAAGCCTAAACCTGTCACGGAGAAGAAACCACCGCTGCCCACAAAACCAGCCGAATCGGTGGCCCAGGCTGAGCTTTCTCCGGATGAGATACAAGTGCGCCGGGCACGGCCGTCTGACATTCCTTCCATTTTGCTGCTGATTCAACGGGCTACAGACGGCCGGGTAAAGATGAAGCGGAAAGATTTATTGCTGGCTCTCAGTGAACGCGGTTACTTTTTGGGGCAGGTCGGTGCGGAGATATGCGCCGTCATGGGGTATTACATGGACAGCCAGGTAGCCCAGGTAGATGAGATTTACTTCTATCCGCCGGAAATGACTCAGGCCACCGGAGACGCCATCCTGAAAGAAATCGAACAATCTGCCTTTGCCCACATGGGGCAGATTATTGTTGCTTTTTTACCCCAGGATGCCCCCGATACCCTGCGCCAAATTTTTGCTCAACACGGCTACGAAAGCTTGCCCAAAGAAGAGTTAGCCCGCAACTGGCAATTAGCGATTGATGAATCGCAACCAGAAAACAGCAAGTTTGTGATAAAAATAATGAATGATATTCGGAAAGTAGGAGATCAGTGAGCAGTATTCAGTGTTCAGTAACAGTCCACTGAACACTGAATACTGAATACTAACACCATGGACACACTCAAAAACTGGATTCTAAAGCACCCCAACCTGTCCGCCTGGATTGTCCTGGCAGCGGGGATGGTGATTTTGCTGGTGTACGAAGCGCGTAATGTTGGCTTGCAGGGCAGCCAGTGGTTCTGGCTGATCGCGGTCACGATTTTGGTGGCGGGGGCTTGCATCTGGATTATCAGTTGGGGAGACGACGACGAGGAAGAAACGGTAAACGGTAACCAGTAAGCGGTAATCCAACCACCGGTTACCGCATACCGATAACCGAAAATGAGCTATTTAACTCCAACAGCCGCCCCTTCCGTTGTATCGCTGGACAGTGTGAGCGCCATCCGTCAAGAGATGGCGCATTTGTTTTTGGTGACTCACACGGAACTGGATAAACCACATCCGGGCTATGTGACGTATCACGGCCGTTTCCTGGCAGACTTAGCCGACTGTTATGATGAACTGCGCGGTATCTTTGAGAAATACGGCTTTACGCCATTGGTACGAGAGGAGGCGGACGGCCGTATTGCCCTCATCGCCGATCCTATCGTCCACAACCCGCCCGCATCCGACTGGCGCATCAACGCTGCCCTGTTTATCGTCACCATCCTGGCCACGCTGGCTACCGGCGCGTTTTACAATGCGGAAACGTTAGACCAGGCGTGGCAAATCTGGCGCGGCTGGCCTTTTGCCCTGAGTATCATGCTCATTCTGGGGGCGCACGAGATGGGGCATTATATCATGGCTCGCTACCACAAAGTGCCGGTCACCCTGCCCTACTTTATCCCCCTGCCCATCATTTCCCCCATCGGCACGATGGGCGCGGTTATCCGCATGAAAGGGCCGGTGAAGAACAAGCGGGCGCTGCACGACATCGGCGTGGCCGGGCCGCTGGCCGGGCTGGTGTTTACCGTGCCTATTTTGCTGTACGGCTTGTATACATCGGATGTTGGCCCCATTGTGCCCGGCGGTTTACTGGAGGGTAATTCTATTTTTTATGCAGCGTCCAAGATCATGGTTTTCGGCCGTTTTTTGCCGGATGGCGCACAGGATGTATACCTGAATCAGGTGGCCTGGGCCGGTTGGGTGGGACTGCTCATCACCAGCCTGAATTTGCTACCAGTGGGCCAATTGGATGGGGGACACGTGGCCTTCACTTTATTTGGCAAGCGGGCTAAAAAATTCTTCCTGCCCGTTTTGGTCATTCTGGTAGCGCTGGCAATTTACTCCTTTATTGTGGATGGGACGTTGACCTGGGTTGTCTGGATTGTCCTGCTGTTCTTCCTGGGCCGCACCTACGCCGAACCGCTGGACGAAGTGACCCCGCTGGACAAGAAACGGCGCGTCATTGCCCTCGCTACTCTCATCATTTTTGTCCTCATTTTCATGCCGATCCCCTTCCGCCTTTTATGACGCCGAGTAGCAGTGCCAGGCACGGGATTAACGATCCTGGTTATTTAGAGGCCTGATACCCCGTGCCTGGCACTGCGGAAAGACGGCCGTGGCAGCCCGGTCAATAGCGTATCGGCGCGGATGAGACGGGAGGCCAGATAGACAATCAGGTAAATGGTAAGGAGAATGCCTCCCAGGCTGAGAAGGACTTGCCACGCTGGGGGATTGCTGACAGCCAAACGAGCGGTCATACCAAGAGGGGCGGTCAGGGGTATCAGGCTGAGGGCAACAGCCCAGACGGCATTTGGTTCTCTTATCACAAACATATTCAGCATGAAAGTGAACAGCAAAACGAACATGATTGCGCCGGAAATCTGGGCGGCGTTGCGGGTGTTGGGGGCAATGACGCCGATGAGCAGCATGAAAGCCGTGATCATAAAGAAGCCGAGCAGGAGGAACAGCCCCGCCTGCCAGTAAAAAGAGGGGGGAAAGAGAGCCGGTTCGGCGGCCGCTGCAATGTCCGCGCCGGGCGCGGCAAACGCGGGTGCATCAGGCGTTTGAACGAGACGGTCTGTAAGCTGGCGCATCACTAATCCCCAAAACGCCATTTGCAGCAAGGAAATAGCGCTTAACCCCGCCATTTTGCCCCACAAAAAATGGCGCGGATTGATGCTGAGCAGGATCACCTCCATTGTGCGGTTTTCCTTTTCGTCGCGGATGCTGCGCAGCATGTATTGCCCCCCGGAAAAGAGGAAGAAGAAGAAGAAAAGGAAGACGCCGATCAAGCCGCTAAAAGCCGCGTCGGTGAGTACGGCCGTTTCCGGAGCCAGGCGGTGGATGGTAACGGTTTCTTCGGGTAAGGGGTCGGCGTATAGCACGGCCGTTTCCGTATCTTCCAGCAAGGCGGCATTCAGGGCCTCTTCCAGCTCCTCCCCTTTGGTCAGGGCAGAGAGGGGTAGTTGTTCCGGGCTGACGGCCGTAATGTCGCCGCTTTCCAGATAATCAGGCGCAATCACAAAATAATGGTCAATTTCCTCCGCCTGCAAGGCTGTCTGCGCCGCTGCTTCATCGGGGAAGGCTTGCCACTGGCCGTCAGGAAGGGCTTCCGGCAATGTTCGCAGTAAACCGGCCGGGTCTACGTACCCTGAAACTTTCTCTTCCGGTTCGGCCAGCGGCGCCAAAAGCTCTTCGTTTACTCTCTGGAGCATGGCGCTTTGCCAGGTAACGTTAATTAACGTCAGGGCGAGCGGCAGTACCAATGTAAAAACCCAGAACATTTTGCCGCCGGCCAACACAGTGATTTCGCGCCAGGCTACCAGTAAAATTGTTTTCATCCTGCCCTCCGCCAACGCAGCCTGGCCCGGACAGACGGCCACGTAATCGTCTTTCCGGCCAGCGCCCGCCCCGCCCCGAACAAACGCGCTGCCAACCATAAACTGCCCGCAGCCGACAGCGCCAAAATCAGCCAGCTTGCGGCCAATTGCCAGGCGGGAACATCACCCGCTGCCAGCCGCATGGGCATCACCATAAAAGACGTCAGGGGCAAGAAGGAAAAGAATATCACCACGTTCCGGGCCGTGTCCATCACAATAAACAACCCCAGGAACATGGACAGCATTAACGACATATTCAGCAAGCCGGACAATTGCCCGCTAAACCGGGGATCGGCGATAAGCACGCTGGCGGCCGAGATCAAGCCAAAAAACAGCACAATACCGGGTACCAGGAATGAGATCATCATCAGGATGAATGACACATCCACCGCCTGCTGGTAAAGAGGCGGCAAGCCTCGCCACAAAACGGCCAGAAAGGGCAACGCCAGCAGCAGCCAGACCAAAGGGCGGGTGAGCGTGACGCCGGTCAGCCCCAAAATTTTGCCGATGATGAACTGGCTGGGCGTGAGCGTGGTCATCAACATCTCCAGCGTCCGGTTTTCTCGCTCATCCTCCACAATCATGGAGGCGTAACCGCTGACGTCGGCCATAACGATAAAGAGGGAAAACATGACCGCAATCAGAAGTCCGACTTTGACGATGGTATTGGCAGTATTGGCGCTGTCATGTGGGCTGGCGTTGGCCGATTGCAGAGAAATGTCGGCCCCGTCCACAATGCGCCGCTGCGTGGTTTCGTCGGCGGCTGCCAGCAGTTGGGTGCGCAGCAATTCCTGAAAGGCTTCTTCGACAAACGGCGGCGGCGGCCGATCCAGCACGTAGACGTCTATCCGGCGGCTTTGGCGGTAATCGGCGGGCAGGACGTAGTAAGCCTGGATTTCTTCGTTTTCTAGGGCGGCGCGGGCGGCTTCTTCGTGGGGATACGGCCGTATCTCCACCACCGCTCCTGGCTGCGACACCGCCCCGTTCAATATCCCGGCATCATCCACATACCCCACCGGATCGCGGTTGAGCAGGGTGACAGCCACCATAAACATAAGGGTGAAAAGACCCAGCACGGCCATCATCACGGGAAAGCCCAGCGTCCCCAG
Organism: Ardenticatenaceae bacterium; assembly: GCA_027054335.1. Classification (GTDB taxonomy): domain Bacteria; phylum Chloroflexota; class Anaerolineae; order Promineifilales; family Promineifilaceae; genus JAJRTP01. Next base: position 17,128 of record JALUPA010000332.1, on the reverse strand, counting down.
CCAAAAGCTGCGCTGCCCGATCAGATTCCAGTATTCGTGCCCACTGACTTGTAATAATTTACGCATGATTTTTTGTGATGTGTGATGCGTGATGCGTGATGCGTGTTGCGTGTTGCGTGATGAAATCTTACGCATCACGCATCACGTATCAGTTCTTTACCACCGTTACAAAAATATCGTCCAGCGAGGGCTGTTCAATTTCAAATCGTTCAATGGCGACGTCAGAGCGGGCGGCCAGGTGGCGGAATACGTCATCAGGCGACGTCTCCTCTGCCAATGTCAGATGCCAGACGCCGTTGTGATGCTGGCTGATGACGCCGGGAATCTGGCTGAAGTCGCCTTCGCCCTGCAGGATGAGGCTGCGCCCGGCAAACTGTCGTTTGATCTGCCGCACACCGCCGTAGAGGACAACACGGCCGTTATCAATCAAGGCAATCCGGTTACACAACGCCTCCACCTGGTGCATCTGGTGCGTACACATGATGATGGTGCGTCCGGCCTGCCGCTGTTCCTCCAGAATTTCTTTCGCCAGCCGCGTATTCACCGGATCAAGGCCGGAAAACGGCTCGTCCACCACAATCAAATCCGGCTCGTGCAGCAAGGTGGCAATCAACTGCGCCTTTTGCTGCATCCCTTTGCTCAGGGTTTTGATTTTCTTCTGGCGTTGTTCCTGCAAATCCAGCCGTTCCAGCCAGGCGTCCAGCCGTTTTTGCGCCGTTTTCTTGTCCACGCCTTTCAGCCGGGCCAGGTAAAGCAGCGTCCGATCCAGCCGCTGTTCCTGGTACAGGCCGCGTTCTTCCGGCATGTAGCCGATTCTGGCCTTTTTGGCCTCGTTCATCGGCCCACCCAAAATGCCAATCTGGCCGCTGTCCGGTTTGAAGATGTCCAGCATCATGCGGATGGTGGTGGTTTTCCCGGCGCCATTTGGCCCCAGCAGGCCAAAAATTTCTCCGGCCTCTACGGTGAAGGAAACGTCGGCTACGGCCGTTACCTGACCAAATCGCTTGCTGACTGATTGCACGGAAACTGTGGGTATGGCGTCTTGCCCTGTGTATGTCATGGGGCAAGTATAGCGGAGAACGGCCGTACCCCCCGCGCCAGCCATGAATAATAGGTCATATTTCAGCAGACGTTAATTTGTCAGGGCTGTCAGAGTTGGTTATAATTTCGCTCGCTTCGGCGCCATAGCTCAGTTGGTCAGAGCGGGGGACTCATAAGCCCTAGGTCACTGGTTCAAATCCAGTTGGCGCCACTAAAATAAGGCCGCTCCTTTATGGGGCGGTTTTTTGTTATGGGAGATTGGTAATTGGGTAATTGGAGATTGGGGTATTGGGTTATTGGGGTGTTGGGGGCAGTGCTGGCTGTAGCCTGGGTGGGGCTGGGGGAACCGTTACGGCCGTCTGCCATCCCCCCCATCGCCGCTCCCATTCTGGCCGATGACATCAACCAGCACCGCCTGAACACGGCCGCGCCCACCCCGGCCGGTAACTTGATCCTGGAGCAAACCTTCACGGCGCAAAAAGATGGCTTGCGGGAAATCGAACTGATTTTAGTGCGGCGCGATGAACCGACTGCCGCGGAACGGGGCCGCTTCACTCTGAAATTGCTCACGCAGGACGGCCGTCTCCTGGCCGAACAAACCCTGGAAACCCGCAACCTGCGCCACAACCAAACCTACGTCTGGCAACTCCCCCGGCAGGGTGATTCCGCCGGTCAGGCTTACGTTCTGCAAATTAGTGGCAGCCCGGACAACCCGGTGACAGTGTGGGGTTATGATTTGGATGTAGTCAACGGCGGGGAATTTTTGCTATCAGAGGGGGATACGGCCGTACAGGATTTGCGCTTCATCACCCGTTACCAGCTCAGTTGGGGGAGTGCGCTGCGCCAGTTGGGGCAAACGGCCGTGCGGGATGGTCTCTTTTTCTTGCTGGCGCTGGCTTTCCTGTTGATGCCTGGCTGCCTGATTTTGCTGTGGGGGCTGCGTTGGGTACATTGGGATGGGATGGCCTGGGCAGGGGCGGCGCTGGCGGTGGGTACGGCCGTCTGGCCCATCGTCTGGTATCTCTTCTCTCTGGTTGGCGGGCGTTGGACGGGGGGGCTGCTCTGGCTGGCGTTTCTGGCCGGTTGGACGGCCGTTTTCGTTTTGGTCTGGCGGGGTGGGCGGGGCGAGATGGCGCGGAATGACGTCGTTTCGTTTGCCCAGGGCCGTGCCGCGCCATCCCGCCCCTACGGCGACAATACGCAATACGCAATACGCAATACGCCCCGCATCCCCTGGCAGCATATTGCCCTCCTGCTCATTCTTCTGGTGGGCTTGGGGGTGCGTTTGTTGGCAGTGCGGGATTTGAACATTTCGCCCTGGGTAGACGCCAGCCGCCACGCTTTGATTACGGCCGTGATGACAGAAAACGGCCGTACCCTGCAAAATTACGCCCCCTACCTGGACATCGACCGCTTCCCCTACCATTTCGGCTTCCACACCATCTCCGCCAGCCTCATGCTCATGGGTGACTGGCGACTAGAGCGGTTGCTGCTCAATTTGGGGCAGTGGCTCAATGCCCTGGTTCCCCTCACCCTGTACACCGCCGTCTGGCTGATGACCCGCCGCCGCAACGCTGCTCTCGTAGCCGCTTTTCTGGCCGCACTGCCCTTCTTCTTTCCCGGCTATTATGCCACTTGGGGCCGCTTTACCCAGTTGACCGGCGTGCTTATCCTGCCGGTGCTGCTGGCTTTTAGCTGGCTGCTGCTGCGCGGGGCGCGTCGCTGGCGGCGGTTGTGGTGGCTGGTGGCTTTACTGGCCGGCAGCCTCTTTCTGGTGCATTTGCGTGTTTTTGTCTTTTACGCGCCCTTTGCTTTTGTGGTCTGGCTGATGAGCTGGGGGCGGCACGGCCGTTATCTTTTGGCAACAGCGGGTGGAGTGTTTCTCCTCATTCTTCCCCGCCTGCTCTACCTGCAAAGTATCACCGAACCAGTCAAAGCATTAAGCTACAATCTGCCCAATTACAATCAGTTCCCCACTGGCTATTACCAGGCCGGTTGGGACCGGTATTTTATCTGGCTGGCGGGATTATTGTTTCTGTGGGTGGCGTGGCAGGCTTTGCGGAAACGGCCGTGGGCCATGCTGCCGCTGGCGATGGCGGCCTGGACGCTGTTTTTGCTCCTCATGCTCTCCGGGGATTATCTGGGGCTGCCCAGCACGTCGCTGGTCAATCTGAACAGCTTGTATATCATCCTGTTTGTGCCGCTGGCGATCTTTTTGGGCGTGACGCTGGATCGGTTGTGGTGTTGGCTGATGGGGTGGAAACGGCCGTTACCGGCAGTTGGTTATTTTGTGGCGGGGCTGGCCGTAACGGCCGTACTCATCTTCGGCGTCCGGCAGCAAATCAGCATCCTTAATCCCAACACCATCCTGGCCCGCCCACCTGATCTGGCCGGCCTGGAGTGGCTGGAGGAAAATCTGCCGCCGGATGCGCTGATCGCCGTTAATAGCTGGCTGTGGTTGGGCAATACCTACGCCGGGGCCGACGGCGGGGCCTGGATTGTGCCCCTCACCCGCCGTCAGGCTACTACGCCCCCTGCCGATTACGTCTACAACCGGCAGATGGCGGCGCAAGTCAACCAGTTCAACAAAGCAGCGGAGGCGATTACCGACTGGAGTGATCCGGCTACGGCCGTATGGCTGCGCGATCAAGGAGTGAGCCACATCTTCGTCGGCGCTAAAGGCGGCTTCCTGGACCCGGCCGCGCTGGCCCGCAACCCAAATATGATAATGCTTTATGCCCAGGATGGGGTATTTATCTTTGAGATCGTGATACGTGATGCGTGATTCGCACCGCGCCCCATCTCCTCATCCCCTCACTCCCCCTTAAACGGCCCCACCACGTCATCCGTAATCCAGCCGCCGTAAAAATTGCCGGGCTGGGCGCGGGCGCGTTCCCCGTCCACGTAACATTCCAGTTCCTGGGGGTAAAAGGCAAAATAATGGCGAATGGCTTCGTAACCGGGCTTGGGCAGGCGATATGTCCAGACGGCCGTATGCACCTGGGCATCCTCCACCCACACACTGTAATAGTTGGCCTCCCCCATCCATTCTGTCGTTGTGCCAAAGCGGGGTATCAAATAATCTGACAGCACATCCTCTGGGGGAATATAGTAAGTGGGCGGATGGCCGGTTTCCCGCAAACGAATAGCGCGGCGGGTGTCGGCAATCGTTGCGCCATTTAGCTTGACCTGAATGTGCTTGTCCGTTTCTTCAATTTGCGGCGGGGTCGGATAATCCCAAACGGATTCCTGCCCCGGCCCCGGTGCGATCCGTTCTGATTCCATCATATTGTCGTTTTCTCCGGTGTGCTGGCGTGCCATACAGTAGAAATAATGTCTACAAAAGATTGTTCCAGCGGCGTCAGGCTGCGACCGGGGCGTGTGGCTACAATGGCGTCCCAATCGAACTGAAATTCCGGCACGTCGAGAATGGTAAGGCCGGATACGGCCGTAGCCAATCGCCGGGGTAAAAAGGTCACAGTATTAGGCTGGTGAGCCATGGGCAAGGCGGCCGCCAACGGCACGCGCACTGTCGGCCCCCGCGCGCTGCTCATCTGGCGCAGGCTGGCAATGTAAGCGTCAAACGCCGCACCCCAATGCACGATGAGGGGTTGGTACTGCCACAGTTGGGAGATAGATACGGCCGTCGCCCCCACCAATTCATGTTCTGCCGCCACCGCCACCGCCATCTCGTCATGCAGGCGCAGCAACGTTTGCGCCTGGGCCAAAAAACGAGGGAATGCCGCCGCCAGTGCCAAATTTACCAGCCCGTCCAGCAGTTGGCTGATAGCAAAATCAGAATGCCCATTTTCGATATACAACTCTGCCTGAGGATGCGCCTGACCAAACCGGTTTACCACCTGCGGCAACAAATAGGTTCCCAGCGAAAAAGGGCAGGCCACTTTAACCCGGCCCGCTTCCCCCAGCCGCGCCGAGCGCACTGCCTCTTCCCCTGCCGCCAGAATATTCGTCCCCCGCTCCGCATAATCCAGAAAAATACGGCCGATAGGTGTCAACTGCACCGGCCGCTTATCCCGCATAAACAGTTTCGCTTCCAGGCTGTGTTCCAACTGCTGGATGCGGGCGCTCAGGGAAGGTTGCGTCAGGTTTAGATGGGTGGCGGCGGCTGTAAAGCTGCCCTCCCGCACCACCGCCAAAAATGCTTCAATCTGCCCGATTTCCATAAATAATTACGTCTATCTGACGTTTTGTTTTGCTGAAGAAATCATACGTTGCTGCCCATTCGACACAATGCTGCAACTCGTCACCAAGCAATCCTGCCTGATATTTTTCATAGAAATCAGCAGACGGCATTTGATACTTTTGTTCAAACGCCCATAGTTGATTGGCTAACACCAGCAAATCGTCTACCGGGTTGCTATTTGCCCAGGCTGAAGATAATGCCTTTGTAAACTCTTCCGGCGCAGGTATCTTGTTTTTATAGATTAATTCGGGCATTGTGCGCTCCTTACAGTGTGATAAACTTTGTTGCTATTATAGCATAGCGTAAAAAGTGGTGGCGATTTGAAAAATCACCCTGCGTTACAGGAGACGATTATGGCTGAGGCCACTCATCCCACAGAAAAGAAACGGTTTGATTACAAGAAAACCTTCATCGTCGGTTTTGGCTTTTTGGGCATCAGTATCATCTGGCCTATCTTTAACCAGTACATCCCCATCATTTTGCAGGCCGGCAATCCGGCTTTTGAGACCAGTCAGGAGATTCGCGGCTTTGGTTTGGGGCCGGCGCTGGCTTTGTTCATTATGACCTGGGACAATCTGCTGAATGTGTTTGTCCAGCCCTGGGTGGGGAACAAGAGCGATCATACCTGGACAAAATTCGGCCGGCGCAAGCCCTGGATTTTGCTGGGCGCGCCGATTGCGGTGGTGGGGTTTACGCTGATTCCTTTTGCGCAAACGGCCGTAGCTATCGCCGCCTTCATCCTCATCACCAACATCGGCATGGCCCTGTTCCGCTCCCCTACCGTCTCCTGGCTGGGGGATTTGTACACACCGGATGAGCGCAGCAAGGCCAACGGCATCATCAACCTGATGGGTGGTGTGGGCAGTTTGCTGGCCTTTTTTAGCGGCGGCTGGTTGTTCAACCATTTCAGCGCCATCAATCCGGAGTGGGGGCGCGTGGCCCCCTTCATCGGAGGAGCCATTTTGCTGATTGCCGTGATGATTGTACCCCTCATCGGCGTCAAGGAACCGAAAGAAATCAAGCTGTCGGATGATGGCGACGGTGTATGGGACAATTTCAAGGCGATTGCCACCGACAAAGACCGGCGGGAATTGTACGTGCTGGTAGGGATTTTGCTCTGGTTTATGGCTTTTAATGCCCTGGAAGCGGGTCTCTCCTCTTTCGCCGTATTCACGTTGGGCATGTCGCCGGGCACGGCCTCCATTTTTTCCGGGATTATTGCTGTCAGCTTCATTGTGTTTGCCTTGCCAGCCGGATTGTGGGGGACGAAGTACGGCCGTCAGCGCATCATTCAAATCGGTCTGACCGGATTGGTACTTCTCTTTGCCGTTGCCTACTTCCTCATCCGGGATCAGATCACTTTTGCCGTCATTCTGGTGTTGGCCGGGTTGTTTTGGGCCTGCGTCAACGTCAACAGTCTGCCTCTGGTTTATGATTACGGGGATGAGCGCAAAATCGGGGCGTATACGGGCATGTACTACTTCTTCTCCCAGTCGGCGGCCGTTTTGGGGCCAACGTTAGGCGGTTTTGCCGTCTCCCGGCTGGGGAACGAATACCGCTGGCTGTTCCTCTTCAGCGCCTTTTTTATGGCTTTGGCCTGGATCGCTATCCAGCGGGTGAAGAAGGCTGGGTGAAGAAAAGCTAATCACGTATCATAGAAAATATCTATAGTATATATAGTTACTATTGTCTTGAGCGTATAGTTTCTTTATGGTAATCTGCCTCTCGTTTAATCACGTAGGGCGATTTTGCAAATCGCCTGCCAGACAATTTGCAAAATTGCCCTACGGTTGCAGTTTGGAGGCAGTACAGATGACACAACGAATTCTTTACGTGGAAGATAACCCCAATAATATGCTGTTGGTGCAGCGCATCGTAGAGGCAGATGGCTATACCTTGCTGCCAGCGAAAGATGGCGAATCGGGTTGGGCAACGGCCGTAACCGAACGCCCCGACCTCATCCTTATGGATTTGCACCTGCCTGGCAGCATGACCGGCTTTGACCTCACCCGCAAGATCAAGCAAAACGCCAACCTGCGCCACATTCCCATCATCGCCCTGACCGCCTTTGGCAACGCCGAAGCAGAACAGGCTTGCCTGGAGGCTGGCTGCGACGGCTTCCTGACTAAACCGGCTGACATCCGCCAGATTCGGGCGGCTCTGCGCCAATACCTGCCCCAACCTGTGATGGGACGGGAACGGGATACGGCCGTATACGCTTATATTTAGTAATTTAGTAATTGGGTAATTACGTAATTACCCAATTACTAATTACCCAATTACCCAATTACTAATTACCCAATTACCCCCATGAACTACCTAACCCACCTCGAATGCTCCTTAACGGGGCAAATTTACGATGCCGATCAACTGATTCGCCTGAGCGATGCCGAGCAGCCTTTGTTGGCCCGCTATGACCTGGACAAAGCGCGGGCGGAACTGGATCGGGACGAAATCATGCGCCGCCCCGCCTCTATGTGGCGCTTCCAAGAAATGCTGCCCGTGCGCGACCCGCAGTACATCACCACCCTGGGCGAAGGGGGCAAGCCGGTGTTGAAGCTGAACCAGTTGGGCCAGCATTTGGGCCTCAATCAGCTTTACCTCAAAGACGAAGGGCAAAATCCGACGGGCAGTTTTAAGGCGCTGGGGCTGGCGGCGGCCGTCAGCCGGGCGCGAGAGTTGGGCGTGACCGAATTTGTCATCCCCACCGCCGGGAATGCCGGCAGCGCCCTGGCTGCTTACGCGGCGCGCAGCAACACTGTCGCTCACGTCTACATGCCCCAGGACGCCCCCCTGATCAACCTGACTGAAGTGCAGATGACCGGGGCGGACTTGCAGCTTGTCAACGGCCTGATTAACGACGCCGGGCGGAAAGCAGCCGAAGATGCGGCCGAGGGCGGCTGGTTTGACGTCTCCACCCTGAAAGAGCCGTACCGGATAGAAGGTAAAAAAATTATGGGGTATGAACTGGCGGCTGCTTTTGCGTGGGAACTGCCGGACGTGATTATTTACCCCACCGGCGGTGGCACAGGGCTAATTGGCATGTGGAAGGCATTTGACGAGATGGAGTGCCTGGGTTGGATTGGCAGCAAACGGCCGCGCATGGTCGCCGTGCAAGCAGATGGCTGCGCCCCGGTGGTGAAAGCATTTCACGATGGTGCGGAGGCCACGGAAGCGTGGGAAAATGCAGCCACACTGGCCGGCGGGCTGCGGGTGCCGGTAGCCATTGGCGGCCGTTTGATGTTGACAGCGTTACGGGACAGTGACGGTACGGCCGTAGCCGTCTCCGATCAGCGCATTTTAGCTGCCCAGCAGCTATTGGCCCGGCAGGAAGGCATATTTGTCTCCCTGGAAGCGGCGGCTACCATTGCGGCCGTAGAAGAACTGGCGACCCAAAACTGGATTCACCCGGACGAAAAAACGCTGGTTTTCAATACCGGCAGCGGATTGAAATATCGGCTACTTCTCACTTGAAAAAGGGTAATTGAATAATTAGAGTTGGGCCTGAATAACCTGGTCTGGTTTTTGAACGCAGCTTAACGCTGTCCCCCTATTTCCTCGTTTCCTCACTGCTCCTCGATCCAGTGACTCAAATCCACATCCCCATATTCCCCGCGCAAAAACTTCGCCTTGGCCGCACCCCAGGGAATGGTGCAGTCAAAACCGGCTTTGGCCGTGCGGCTTTTCTGGCCGGGGACGTGAATGCCGGACGGGTCCAGGGAACTGCCCGGCTGGTTCTCGAAAATCAGCAAATCTTTATCTGCCTGGAAGCGGGTCGCCATGGCCCATTCCACCTGCGCCGGGTCGTAAATGTCCACGTCCGTATCCACCACCCAAACGTGTTTGAGAGAACCATGCCCTTTGTAAGCTGCCTCGATGGCGCGACGGCCGTCATCCGGCCCCTGTTTGTCAATCTGCACCACCGCGTGCAGCCAGGACGCCCCCCCTGGTGTAATCACTGCCCCGGTACAGCGGGTCACCTTGTTTACCTCGTTAAAAATCGTTGGCTCTTTGGGCATCCCCATCAGGATTTTGTGTTCCAGGCCGCCGGGCAGCAAAGCGTGATAGATGGGATTACGCCGGTGGGTGATCAGGTCAATTTCAATGATGGGCTGCTGGCGCACAATGTCCATCGTCTCCGTCAAATCCATAAACGGCCCTTCCGGGTGCGTCTGGCGCAGGATACGCCCTTCCAGGACAATTTCCGCGTCGGCAGGCACAGCCAGATCGTTGGTCAGGCATTTGACCAGCGGTGTGGGGGCCAGGGCATTAGCCACGGCCAGTTCGTCCACATCCGGCGGCGGTCCCATGGAAGCAGCCAGCAAAACGGCCTGGGAAACGCCAATGCAGATGGCGACGGGCAGGTCGCCGTCCACTTTTTGCCTGGCGTTGTACGTGCCGCGCCGCTCAATGATACGGGCGGCAAAGCGGCGCTCATCCAGCCGCAGCAGACGATGGAAACACATGTTACGGCCGTATTCCACATCCTCCGTAATCACCACGTTGCTGGCCACATAATGCCCCGCATCTTCCGGCAAATGGAGTAAAATGGGCAGGTCGTACAAATTAACGTCCTCAATAATTACTTCCTGGCAAGGAGCATCTTCTACCACAGGCGGTGGGATGGGCTGTTCGTTGGCCTGGGCCAGATAGGGCAGCAGGTCGGGCAGCGGCGCGTCCAGCGCCATGCTGAAATAACGCCGGTCAGAGCAAATGCCGGACACGACACGCCAATCAGGATAATTTTTGATATGGTTAAACAGGATCGGCCGGCCTTCCAGTGCATGAGCCACGTTGGCCAGCTCAAAAGTCGTATCTACCGGTTTCCCAATCGTTACCAAATCGCCGTTGGCGGCTGCCTGATCCAGAAATGTGCGCAAACTCATTATTCACTCCTTCTTTTATCCTTGAAGATGGCTACCGTAGGGTTCTCAACCAAATTGAGTGGAGAAACCTGTAGCCAAACTATCTAATCTATTCTAAACTGGTTAGCTGATAGCAGCGAATATGTAGGGCAATTTGGCAAAATTACCCTGCATAAAGGAGCAGAACATGAACGCAAAACGGCCGTTACTCTTTTTCGCCTCGATATTATTCCTGGTTTCCCTGGCGTGCAACGCCTTTGCCGGGAATACCGAACCTGCTTTGGAACTGCCGCCGCCGCTGGTGACGGCAGAACCGGGGGCCACGTCGGTTTCCGGGTTGGCCCCCACAGCCACTCTATCTTCTGATGCGCCGGTCAGCAGTACGGCTGTACCTGGCAGTGCTACCGTTTCCATTCTGGTAGACCTCAACATCCGCTCCGGCCCCGGCGTGGCGTATGATCGCATCGGCTTCTTCACCAAAGGGGCCACTGTACCGGCGTTGGGCCGCGATCCCGCTTCCGGCTGGTGGCTGGTGCAATGCCCGCCCAATATCAGCGCAGCGCAATGCTGGATATCTGGCGGCCCGCAGTACACTCAGCCCAATAATGCGGCTGGCGTACCCGTCGCGCCAGCCCCGCCTACCCACACGCCCATCCCCACCAACACGCCGGAACCCACGGCTGAGGCAGATACGGCCGTAACCCGTTCCGCTTTCGTCGCCTACGTAGATGATGACGGCCTTTGGGTGCAGCCGTTGGACGTGGGCACCGACCCGCCCGTACCTGCTGGAGATGCCGCTAACATTGTCAGCGATCCGGCCATCCAGCAAATCCTCATTTCCCCGGACGGCCGTCGCCTGGCCTATCTCAGCCGCGCGGGGGAAGCTAACACCTTGCATGTGGTCAATGTAGATGGCAGCGGCCAAACCACACTGGTCAACGCCGCCGACTTGCCTGTACCGGAGGATGCGGGCAGCGTGGCTCCGCTTATTAACGATATTGCCTGGCTGCCGGACGGTCGTACCCTGGCCTTCAATAGTTCGCTGATCAATCTGGCCGGGCCGGGTGCTGGCCCGGCCCTGGATTTGTACACGGTGACGGTGGGCGGTGAGATGACGGCCGTATTTCCGCCGGGCAGCGGTGGGGCTACTTTTGCCATCTCCCCGGACGGCCGTCAGGTCATTTTTGGTCTGCCTGAATCCGTCGTGCGGGCGAACATAGATGGTACGGGGATAGAAACGGTCATTGAGTTTGAGTTCATCAACACGGCCAGCGAATATACTTATTCGCCTGCGGCCCAATGGCTGACAGATGGCAGTGCAGCTTACGTGGCTATCCCCAGCGCCGATCCCTGGGTGGTGGGGGCTGATGCTGCGCTTTACCGGATACCTGTGGGGGATACGGCCGTGGAAATCGGCTCTGTTCTGGGCAACACGCTCTTTAACCCCGTTCAGTGGACGGCCAACGGGGACAAACTGGCCTACGTGCAGATCGTTAGCAGCAGACGGCCGTCTGACCAGGCGCTCACGTTGGCTGATGGCGACGGGCAAAACCCCGTTTCTTACCGCGTCGGCGGCCAACTCTTCTTGCACGGCTGGAATCCGGCGGGCACGCAGTTCCTTTACGCAGGCAATGGCTTCTACGCCGTTGGCCAGCCCGGCGAAAGCCCTGTGGAGATTGTCATTCCCGTGGGCACAGCCGGGATGGCCTGGTTGAACAACGACAGCTTCGTTACCGCCAACGGCTCCGGCGGCGTCTGGAATCTCAGCAGCAGCAACCTGTCCGGCGAGGCCACGACGCTGGCTACGGCCAATATCAACTTCATCCAGTTTGATGTTTGGGCGCCTTAATTGTGAGCGGGGCAGATTATCCGGGGTACGGCCGTTGACAATTTCTCTGTTATTTATTAATATATGACCAGAGACATGACCATAGTCATATTTATACTGGTGAGGTGATGAAATGGAAACGATTTCTAAAAGTAAATTGAAGGCAAATATGCTGCAAGTATTTCGTGAACTTGAGGCCAGCGGCCAAACTCTCATTGTAACGGATCGCAGCAAGCCAGTATTGAAAATTGTGCCTATCAAAGAGCGTGAATCTGTTGATGAACTCTTTGGTCCCTGGCGAGACCAGGTTGTCATATATGAAGATTTGGACTTGCCAACCCAGGGTGAATGGGAAGAACTACCGTGATCTTGCTGGACACATCTGCCTTGATTTACTGGACGCTTGCTCCGCTCAAGTTAACTAAAACGGCATTTCAGGCCATTCAGGATGCAGAAACCATCAACGTTTGCTCGATTTCCATCTGGGAGTTAGGCATTAAAGTCAAAAAAGGTCATCTGACTATTCCCATAACTTTATCAGAATATGTAACCAGGTTAGAGAAAACAGCAAAGGTTACTCTTGTGCCAGTAGATGAGAAAATTTGGCTGGCCAATCTTGCTCTGGATTGGCCTCATAAAGACCCGGCTGATCGCACAATCGTAGCCACGGCGCAATTATTGGGATGTCCCCTCATTACGTCAGACCGCGTGATTGCCGAGTTTTATTCCAAAACTATCTGGTAAAGTCGCTTGTTGTCACAACGATCTAAATTGCTAATTACTTCCCAAACCGATCTTCACTGCGGGGGCGGAAAAAGAGGCGGATAGGGACGCCGGTGAAAGGCCACTGTTCCCGCAAGCGGTTTTCCAGATACCGCTTGTAGCTGAAATTGACCCAATCCGGCTTGTTCACAAAGAAGACAAAAGTAGGCGGAGCCACGGAAGGCTGGGTCATATAGAAAAACTTCACCCGCTTGCCCCCCTTGCTCGGCGGCGGATGGCCGGCCACAGCATCCCGCATAAATTTATTCAAGGCACTGGTCTGGATGCGTTGCTGCCGCGCCTCCTGCACCTCTAAAACAGTTGAGAATATCTTGTTTACCCGTTGACCTGTTTTGGCAGAGATGAAGATAATGGGCGCGTAGGGAATAAAATTTAATTCGCGGTGCAAATCCTGCTCGTATTCATAGATGGTGTAGGCATCTTTTACCACCAAATCCCACTTATTCACCAGCACAATCACCCCTACAGACTCTTCCGTCAACATCCCGGCGATGTGTAAATCCTGGGCCGTGATGCCTTCTTCAGCGTCAATCAGCAGGAGGGCCACGTCAGCTCGCTTGAGGGCACGCATGGCTCGCAGGACGCTATACTTTTCCACGCCGGGATCAATCCGGCCCCGCCGTCGGATACCGGCTGTATCAATCAGGGTAAATTCCTGGCCGTGCCATTTCAATTTGGTGTCAATAGCGTCCCGCGTTGTTCCGGCGATGGGGCTGACAATGGCCCGCTCCTCGCCAATCATTTTGTTCAGCAGGGTAGATTTGCCTACGTTGGGGCGACCCAGCAAGGCAATTCTGATGGAGTCGTCTGCCTCATCATCCGGGGCCATGGGGGGAATGGCTTCCACAATGGCGTCTAGTAAGTCACCTGTGCCGTAGCCATGCAAGGCGGAGATGGGGAACACTTCGCCTAAAGCCAGTTCGTAAAATTCGTAGGCATTGTCCTGGAGCTTGCTGGATTCCAACTTGTTGGCGGCAATAATGACCGGCTTGTCCGTCTGACGTAAAATGTCAGCTACTTCCCGGTCAGCGGCCGTTATCCCAGCCTGTCCATCCACCACTTGCACAATGATGTCTGCATCCTGAATAGCAATACGCGCCTGTTGGCGAATCAGGGGCAGGAATTGCGCAGAATCTTCGGATAGAGGGTCGGTGTGCCAGCCGCTGCTCACTTCAATGCCGCCGGTATCTACCAGGGAGAAGGCCACGCCATTCCACTCGCTGTCGGCATAGAGACGGTCGCGGGTAGTGCCAGGCACTTCGGAAACAACCGCCAGGCGTTGGCGGATGATACGGTTAAACAAGGTGGATTTGCCCACGTTGGGGCGGCCCACCAGGGCAACTAACGGTTTTATGCTCATGGCATGATTGCTAATTGGCAGTGGCAAGTTGTTGTCTTAATAAATCGCTGGCCAGCCGGTTTGCGGGTATCCCCATCTTTTTTGCTTTTTTGTGTAGCGCAGTTACGACATCTTCGTCAATTTCCAGCTCAATGTACCGTTTTCTGAATTGTGTGTCAACTTCCACTGGTTGCAAGAATTCCAGATAATCAGTTGTGTCATGTGTGTCCCAAAAATCGGCCGCCTCTTCATAACTGGCAAATTCTTCAGGAATAGGGTCAATTGTTTTATTTTTGTCGTTCATAATAGCGCCTTTCGGATCGCGTCATGTCCCGCGCAGAAATCGGCATGGCCGCCGATCTTCTTTTGTGAATGAAAAATACGACCAAATATCTGCCAAATTCAGTTTGTCCGTATGCCGTGTACAAATCCTCTCCTTTGATTTTCCCTTTTGCAACACGGCGAATTAGCGGGTTGGAGAATAATATCTGTTCAACTTCTTCCGTTAAAACAGCATGTTTAGCTTCAAGTTTTTGGATGTACCGTTCTTTCCATATTACGTCGTAAAGCTGCATGTTTCCCTGATTATTATATCATAGCGTGACAAACTACAAGCGAAAGTTGCCTGGATATTCAAAAATTGGGGGCGAGTTGTGTGTTGTATATTGTGTATTGTGTAACAATTGACAGCTATGCAATACGCAATACGCCATATGCTCCCCCTATCTTTTTCCACTGTTGCCGGCACATTATACCGCATTGACGACGTATCTGTTAAAGGCAGGGTACCGGTAATTTCTTCTGTGGTGGTGAGGGAACGGGTGATTTCTACGGAGACCAGGGATGGTTGAATGGAACGTAATTCCAGCCCGCGATCTGGGAAATCTACCGTGGGTTCCAGGCCATAAATACCTTCTTCCAGACCAAACACATCCACAGTGACTCGGATTTCTTCATCCAGCAGGGCTTCCAGAACGGGGGAAGGACCGAACAGGACAACCCGGACGGATTCGGGGTCGAGGATGGCTGTCATATCTTCGTTTAATCCCTGGACTTCGATGAGTTCATTGAAGATTTTGGTGCTGCGGAAGGGTTCGATGCGCACAGTGGCGGTAAATTCCTGCCCGGTGTCTATTTCGATGCCGTTGGGCAGCACCAATGTTACCTGGCTCTGGAAGCTTTCGGTGAGGCCGGTAATGTCTATCGGTTCGGTTTTGACGTTGAAGGGGAGTTGCAGGAGCGACGGCCGTCCCGTAACCAACACACTGGGTGGCTCTACACTGGCGCTGAGCAGGCGGTAGCCGGGAGCCGGTTCACCTACTACGTCCACCGTAATAATCTTCTCCGTAAAATCGGCCGATTCCCGGATAGGGATGGTGACTTCCACCTCGTCCACACTCAAATCCAGATTGCGGGTGCTGGCTACGCGCCCCTGCCGGTCATAAAAGATGGGCTGCTTGGTAGCTACGATAGTTTGCTTTTCGTCGTTCAAAAAAACAGTCACCTGGGCAAAATCCAGCGCATCTACTTCAGACTGAATGCCAGTGACGGTAATAAATTCCGGGTCCACCAGTTCTTCGTCCCGCGTATGCCCTCTGGCTACGGAGCCACGAATGTCCACCTTGACGGGAATATCGCGGGAAACCTTTTGTTCCAGGTACACTTCCAACTGGTCAGGCGCCGGAGGATCGAGGGTGATGTCCGACTTATCGGTTTGCACAATGATAGGGACGGTCTGGGGAGCGCCATAAGGTACGTCGGTCAAATCTACTATAGCGGCAAAATCATCTACGGACAGATCAGAAACAATAGAGGTACGGCCTTCATACGCCACCAGCACGGTTTGGTTGGGGTTGGCAGGTTGGAGCATGACTACGTTGTCAGGCAGGCCGATAGTGGTGATGGGCAGTTGGATGGTGCGGCGCACGACGGGGTCTTCGGCCTGAACGGCATTAATCCAGATGACGACAGCCAAAACCAGGGCCAGCAGGAAGGTGAATATGCCGGACAAGATAGAACGTACTCGGTTCATTCGGCCGTCTCCTTGTAGCTTTGGGGGCGGGCGAGGAAGGCGTACAGCAAATCATCCAGGCGGGCGGGGTCCTGACGGCGAATGATACGGCCGTCATGCGTAATAGAAATCTGCCCCGTTTCCTCAGACACCACCACCGACACCGCGTCACTGACCTCACTGATGCCCAATGCCGCCCGGTGGCGCAGTCCCAAACTGCGGTCTGACAAGCTGCTGGTAGAAAGGGGCATCACACAAGCGGCTGCTGCCAGCCGTTCATCTTGTATAATCACTGCACCGTCATGCAGTTCCGTGTTTTTGTTGAAGATGGTCAGCAGCAGTTCCGATGAAATCACCGCATCCAGAGCAATACCCGTATCAATGTACTCTTGCAACCCCGTGTCCCGCTCAAACACAATCAGGGCGCCATGCCGCCGCTGCGACAGGCGGATACAAGCCTCCTTTACGGCCAGCACGACCGGGCTTTTTTTATTCCGCCGCAAAAAACGAAACTGGCTGGTGCGACCCACTTGCTCCAGCGCCCGTCGCAGTTCCGGCTGAAAAATGACCGGAATGGAAAGAAGCATGATGGGAAAAATAATAGCCACCAGCCAGCGAAACGCCACCAGCCCCGGTATGGAAGAAAGGAGGAGAATAATCAAAGCCAACACGATGTAGCCGCGTAAGACCTGAACGGCGCGCGTACCCCGGATCAAGATAAAAACAGAGTAGATAGCCAGTGTCACTAGCAAAATATCTAAAACAGTGACCCAGGTTAGCTGGCTCAGTGTGTCTGCAAGGCTATCCAAAGAAAGCTGGTTCATGAAAACTGGTTATTGGCGTAGTTGAGATAATAATTGTTGGTAACTGGCCTCGTTGGGGGGATTTAAGGCCATGATTTTCTCGATGGTTTCAATAGCGGCGGCTTTATCATTAGCTTCTAGCTGCGCTTCACCCAGGCGATCCAGCAGTTCGATGGCTTTCTGCGGCCGTTTTTGCTGAATATAGAGGCGGGACAAACGCTCGACCAGATTGGGGTCTGTGGGTCGCTGCCGTA